>JBDNGQ010000027.1:0-9425 GCA_041689205.1 Pseudohongiellaceae bacterium
TATGAATATCCTGATACTAGGTAATGGTGGCCGTGAACACGCTCTGGCATGGAAAGTCGCCCAGTCACCGCTGGTTGGAAAAGTATACGTGGCGCCTGGCAATGCCGGCACAGCGTTGGAAGCAGGCGTCGAGAATATCGCCATCGACACCATGGACTTCCCCGCTCTGGTCGCGTTCGCCAGAAGTCATCTTGTCGGCTTGACTATCGTGGGCCCGGAAGCGCCGCTGGTTGCAGGAGTTGTTGACTACTTTGTAGAGAATGGCCTGCGCTGTTTCGGACCTGGAAAAAATGCCGCTCGCCTTGAAGGCTCCAAAGCATTCAGCAAAGATTTTCTGCAGCGCCATAACATTCCAACCGCTGCCTATCGCAATTTTGTCGATGCCGAAGCAGCAGTCAATTATGTGCGCGAGCAAGGCACCCCGATCGTAATCAAGGCGGATGGACTCGCTGCCGGCAAAGGCGTGATCATTGCGCACACTCAGGAGGAAGCCAAAACAGCCATTCTGGATATGCTCTCCGGCAACCGCTTTGGCAGTGCGGGCAGTCGCGTCGTTATCGAACAATTTCTTCGCGGTGAAGAAGCCAGCTTTATAGTGATGGTCGATGGCAGCCATGTGCTGCCGATGGCAACGTCCCAGGATCATAAAACGCGTGATGATGGTGATCAGGGACCCAACACTGGTGGCATGGGTGCCTACTCACCCGCACCGGTAGTGACTGCGGCCATTCATAATAAAATTATGGAACAGGTCATTATGCCGACCGTGCACGGCATGATCAGCGATGGCACGCCTTATACCGGCTTCCTGTATGCCGGTCTGATGATTTCTGCAGAGGGCGAACTCAATGTGATTGAATTCAACTGCCGATTTGGCGACCCGGAAACTCAGCCGATCATGATGCGCCTGCAGTCCGATATGGTCGAACTGTGCAATGCAGCGCTTGATCGGCAATTGGATAAAGCAACCGCAATTTGGGATCAACGCCCGGCGGTAGGTGTGGTACTGGCAAGCGGCGGCTACCCGGACAACTATGCCAAAGGCGATGTTATTTCTGGTCTGGATAAAGCTGCCGAGTGCGCAGGTGATACAGGCAAAGTGTTCCATGCCGGTACCGCCCTGAGTGATGGCAAGGTAGTCACGGCTGGTGGACGGGTATTGTGTGCAACTGCCTTAGGTAATACTGTTACTGAAGCGCAGACTGCTGCTTATAAACTGGCTCAGGCGATCAGCTGGAACAAGATGTTTTATCGCTCAGATATCGCCTATCGCGCTATCGCAAGAGAACACGCACAAAGCGACTGATCTTCCGGTGTCTCTACCGGGGGAAATTGGTGCAACAGATCAAGTTTTCGGAGTCTTACCTATGTCAAAAAATTCCTTGCTCAGCGGACTGGATCAATTGATCGTACAGTTTGATCAGGCACTGCGGACGCTCAACAGCCGAGCCACGACTGCGCATCGCCCGTCTCCTGCCGCGGGCATGCCAGAACATACCCTTGAAGAGACCGAGCGGCAGCACGCCGCTGCGCTGATGCGAATTAACCATACCGGTGAAGTCTGTGCGCAGGCTCTTTACCAGGGCCAGGCACTGACCGCTAAACTGCCCGGTGTGCGTGCCAGCATGGAGCATGCAGCCAGTGAAGAAGGTGACCATCTGGCATGGTGCGAAACCCGGCTGCACGAGTTGGAGAGTCGCCCCAGTTACGTGAATCCCGCCTGGTATGCGATGTCCTTCGGGCTCGGTGCGCTGGCCGGTATTGCCGGTGACCGCTGGAGCCTGGGATTTGTGGCTGAGACTGAAGAGCAGGTGTGTGAGCATCTGCAGGATCATCTGCAGCAATTACCCGCTCATGACAGCAAAAGCAGAGCCATCCTGGGGCAGATGCTGGTCGATGAAAAACAGCATGGCGAACAGGCACGTCAGGCCGGTGGCAGTGAGCTGCCACTGCCGATAAAGGCAGGGATGGGAATCATGTCGATGGTGATGAAGAAAGTTTCTTATCGCATTTAGATTTGAAACATCAAAGTTAATGTCGGCTGCACGTCAGCTACCGTCGGATAGCCTCGTGAGATCGACGGAGCGATCAAATTTTGATTCAACCGGCTCCAGCCTTATTCATAATCAGCCTCATTTTGCATTAAGGCTGCGCGGATTGTGGCCGCCCAGATGTCATAACCTTTCTCATTCAAATGCAGATTGTCGTCGACAAAAATATCTGTCATGACACTGCCGTCGGTATTCAGAAAGGGGGTGGCTACGTCAATGTAATGTACCAGGGGGTCACGTGCCGCAATCTGCTGGTAGCGCTCATTCAAAGCCTGAGCAATCGGCCAGGTGGCAACTCGCGCAACACTGGGTTTTACCGACAATATGTAGATGCGTGCTTCAGGCAGTTCGTTATGAATACGCGCAATGATATGTTCCAACTGCTGGATGATCTCATCGTTGGGAATATTATTGCGCCCGGTATCATTGTCACCCTCGTAGATGAGCACGGCGCGAGGTTTGTATTTCAGAACCACACGATCCAGATAATACAGCACATCGTTCATGACACTGCCACCAAAACCGCGCGGAATGACGGTCAAGGGTGCAAGGTCAGCCGGCGCCTCCTCGTTCCAATACATGATGCTCGAACTGCCGGTCAGCAAAATGGCATTGGCGGGCGGGGGACTCTCGCGATCGGCCTGTTCAAAACGTTGAATAGCGTCCTCGAACCGGGTTGGGTCGGGCAAATCCTGAGCAGTTGCAGCAGTGGCACCGGCCAACGCCATTAGCAACAATAAGGCGCGCCCCAAACGTTCGAACAACAGACGAGCCAGCAAGGGAGAAATCATGAGAGCTACCTTTTGATTATTGTTTTAAGACGCTTCAGGTAAAACGAAAGGTATATCCGAAACGGCAGATTGTCCAGTTTGGTGAAGGGATTTCGGGAGTCTGGCTGAGGGATGGTGCACCCGGCGGCACGCGGCTATGTATTGCACATCAACTCAAGGCTCGACGGATCTGGAATACTGGTTTGATCTTCCTGTACTGCGGAAGACATCTGTCCTCCCCCGGTGCCAGGTCATCATTTTCCCATCGGATCTGTTCAATGATGGCGTCCAGGTGGTAAGTGACGACAGTTGATGCTCAATTCACAAACGCATCGTTATCATCCGGAACCACATGCGGCTCCATCTCAATGCTCAGCAGACGTGCCCCGGCAAGAATCAGGGTACCTCTATAGCGGTCAGTGCCGGTAGATGAGAATTCAAAATCATAGGTTCTGCGCAACTGCATCGATCCGCTCTCACCACGCTGCAGACGAATCTTTTTCAATACCACACTTTGATCCAGCAACTGCACCTGCAGTAATCTGCAGCGCTGCCAGGCCAGATGAAGCGCCTGTGATTTAAAGCCTCTGGCTCGCCACCAGTGGCTGGCGGCGAAGGCTGCCAGAGCAAACAAGGCGATATCGCCAAGGGTTAACATATAGGGCTCAACATACAAGACTCGACATAATTCAATATTTTCCGTAACTAACCGAACCGCGATTATAGCAGCACCGGCCGCTTTGCATGGCTTGAAACATATAGCCTTGAAAACATATAGCCGGGCAGCTGCTGGCTCTGGCAGTCTGAAGCTATTATGATTCAGACAGTCTGATATGGAGCCAAACATGAGCATTACGCCTTCCCTGCTTAAAATAGTTGCCTGTTCCACCGTCCTGTTAAGCAGTTCCGTGCTGCTGCACATTCACGCTCAGACTTCTGAGCCCCAGAGTGCCGAGTCCCCGGAATACTGGTATCAGGCCGGTCAGGCGGAATTGCAGCGTCTGCTCAGCCAGCAGCCCAATACCGGCAGAGCCAAGAACATTATCCTGTTCGTCGGCGATGGCATGGGCGTCAGCACCGTTACCGCAGCAAGAATCCACGATGGCCAGGTGCAGGGCCACAGCGGTGAAGAGAACTATCTGTCCTTTGAGCAGTTCCCCGCAGTAGCGCTGTCGAAAACCTATAATACCAACCAGCAAACGCCGGACTCAGCCGGCACGATGACGGCAATGATCACGGGAATAAAAACCAAAGCCGGGCTGATTTCTGTCAACGAGCACTCACTGCGTGCCAATTGTGAATCCTCGCTGGGCCATTCCATCCCCACCTTTTTGCAGCAGGCTGAGCAACGTGGTTTATCAACCGGCATTGTTACTACCACGCGCATTACCCATGCCACGCCCGCAGCTACTTTCGCACATACGCCGGAGCGCGATTGGGAAGGCGATATGAATCTGCCTGAAGAAGCTGTGGCCAATGGCTGTAAAGACATTGCCAGCCAGCTCATCGACTTTAACTATGGCAACGGACTGGAAGTTGCGATGGGCGGTGGCCGCCAGTTTTTTATTCCTGCAAATGGCAAGGATCCCCAGGATCAGCAGCCCGGAACCCGTAAAGACGGCCGCGATCTGACTCAGGACTGGCTCACTAAATATCCCGCCAGTGCCTTTGCGTGGAATCAGCAGCAACTGCGCGATCTCGATACCCGTAACACACAACACCTGCTGGGATTGTTTAATCGTTCACATCTGAACTACCAGATTGATCGCGATGCTGCCGACGCCAGCGAGCCGTCGCTGCCTTTAATGACCGAAACCGCGATAAAAATACTGCAGAATAATCCCCAGGGTTACTTCTTAATGGTGGAAGGCGGCCGTATTGACCATGGTCATCACGCCGGCAATGCGCACCGGGCCCTGGAAGACGCGCGCGAATTATCAGCAGCGGTTGCAGCAGCGCTGGCGATGACAGATCCGGCTGATACCCTGATTATTGTCACTGCGGATCACAGCCATCCGTTTACGATTGCCGGTTATCCAACCCGTGGCAACCCGATTCTTGGCAAGGTAGTCGATAACGACGATTCCGGTGAATCCACTGAGGTGCCCGCGCTGGCTGCAGATGATCTACCCTATACCACTCTTGGTTACCACACTGGCCGTGGCTTTGCAGAGAATGTGGGTGGAGATAATCGCTACCGTCTACCTGCCGACGGTGGTCGTCATGATTTAAGTACCGTGGAGACCGAACACAGCGACTATCATCAGGAAGTGCTGGTGCCGCTGTCCATGGGCACTCATGGCGGCGAAGATGTTGCGATCTACGCTCAAGGTCCCTGGGCGCATTTGTTCAGCAGTACCCATGAACAGAACTACATCTATCACGTCATGCGCCATGCCATGGGATTTGATGCCGGGCGTTAACTTACCGCCCCTTTCATGTTAGATCTTAAATGAATGGCGCGATCAGGGACAATTCATTCATCATGCTGAATGGAGTCAGAGACAGTATTGCTCCGGCACTCCTACGCTTCCTGAACAATCGACGTTTGGTATTGATCTTGAAGTCATAGAACATGAACGGAATGCGATACCAGCGTGAAGGCGGACGGCCGCAGGCCTTCATATACAGGTCGATGAACTGTTCGCGGCCCTGCCAGTCGAGTTTGAAGCACAGGCGTTTCAGATCGGACAGGCGCTGATACAATGTAGCCGGGCGATTATAGAAACGGGCTCTGGCGGTATCAACAAGTGAAAAATCCAGTCTCCCTGCAGCACCCTTCTTAACCAGAATATTACCGCTGGAAAGGTCACGAAAATATACGCCCCTGTTATGCATTTTCACCACGAAAGCACTCAGCTGGCGGTATAACTGCCCGGCAGTCACCCCTTCGTGGGTATGCTCTCCGCCAGCATAAGCGGTCAGATATTTGCGCACTGGAATCGCATCGGCGGTGAACTCACAGATATAGAAATTACCGGTCAGAGTATTTAAATGGGATTCGAAAAAGGCTACAGGACACGGCGTTCCGATACCCCGACGCAATAACTCGCAAGCTCCATTCCAGCTCTGACGCGCCTTTGAAGGGCGCAGACGCTGATAGATTTTCTTCCAGGGGCGCAGCCTGACCGGCTGCTTGACCACCAGCGAAACGGCCGGATTGCGCGGGTCTGGCATTATCCAGATCGCATTCCTCGCATCGCGCAGCATCTGCGTCGCTGGATCGCGTTGCAGCTGTGCCGGGCTTAGTGTGCGCAGCAGCATGTCGCATTCCTGCACATCATGCGCGAGTACAACAGCATTAAATTCTTCATTGCGGCGCACGAAATTACTCAGCCCTGGGGCATGACGATGGATGGACAATGCCGGCAGCGGCTTTGCATCACCATTGACAGTGACTTCCCTGCTCAGCGGCCAGCTCAGATAGACGGGGGACTCCGTGGCCAGCGCTGGCATTTCACTTAGAATTTCCCCGTCTCGTGAATGCCACTGAGCTGCACTCAAATCATCCTGCTGATAAATCTCACGCAAATCTGCGGCTAACGCATTTGTCGTCCACACAACATGCAGACAATGAGTGGCTGTAGCAAACTCATGGGTTTCAAGTTTTTCGTGTCTGGTCAGGCTGCCCTGATAGCTCGCCCCGGCCAGTTGACTGTTGATTGTTTTCAGTGCGTGGAAAGCCGGCCCTATCAGACAGGATTCCGCTCCACCGTAGCTGATATCGTAAAGCGTAACCCGTTCATGGTCAGGGTATCTGCCCGTGCAGTCATCCAGCAGGCCAGCACGTTCACACACCAGAGCCCCCCAATAAACGCGTGAAATCGCGCCGGAAGCTGCAGCCAGTATGTAATAGCGAGTCAGATAATCTGCCTGCTTTTGCTCGGCATTATCAATGAATCTGCGTATCCTCGGAGCTGTCCAGCTGACGTGGCTGCACCAAGTTTCTGCTACTCCGTTCGCAGCACCGATCCTTTGCAGTATCTGGGCCTTCTTGATCAGATTAAAACCATAGATGCGTCCCATCAGTTTACCGCTGACGCGGCGGTCAAAGGCTTCCGGCTCAATAACACGCTCGACAAACAAATTGTTAGTATGCACATCGGGAACACAGCCTTGCCGGCTGAACCAGGCAAGCAGACCAGCGTTGTACAGGGGTTCAAAATCGGTCACATTCGGACCCGCCAGCCGTACCGGATGTCGGCGCACTGCACGGGCGGCAATCCGCCAGGCAGCGTTGAAGCCTGGTATATTGTAGCCGGCCCAGCGCTTACGGTTCACCGTGGAGCCGATCTCCACAGTCTCCAGAATATCGCCCCAGCGCGCCATGGTTGTGCGCACGAACACGCCCCATGCCCGCCGTGCGGCGAATGTATGCATCTGCGCTGAATCTCCAACAGGTTGCACCAGATGCAGGCATATCACATAGCCCTTGTCGCTCAGCAGGGTCAACAGCTGATCAGTGCCGGTGCCTGGACTGTTATAGGTATAGTCGACGCGGACCTGTTTCACGCCGAGACATTCCAACTGCTCAAGCATCAGACGGTTGCATGCTGGATCAGCGAAAGAAGCGACGCATATTCCAGCAAAATCCACTGGGATCCGGTGCCCTCTTTCTGGAACCGACCGGCTGCGACTCATAAAACGGCAAGTCATTACAAAGGCCGCTGCCAGTACCGATAGACCCTGCCACTTCGTTCCAGAAGATGCGGTGGTAAGCTTGCGTAATCGTGTGTACAAAAAGATACTGCTCCTTGATCAGCAGCTAGCTCCGGGTTTCAGTGCTGCGGCAGTGGTTGACTATACCCAAACAACGCATTGCGGTATACAACAACCTGGGTATGGCAAAGCCCGCAGACCATTGCCTGTTTTGATCACGCGCGGTCGTCTGATCACCTATAGACATCCGCCACCAAACCTCGGCTGAACTTCGACTCAAGCATCGCTGCCTTAACACCAGCTCTAATTCACGGTAGAGTTGCAGCTCTATTCGGGCGCTTAAGGAAAAAACTCTTATGGGTAACAACGAGACACTGTACCGGCACTGGCACGTCGAACGCGACCGCGATGACATCCTCTGGCTTCACCTAGACCGCGCTGGCGAAAAAATCAACGCATTGTCCAGTGCCGTATTGGAGGAATTTGAACAACTGATCAGCTATGCCGAAACCAGCAAACCGCGCGGCATTGCAATTCTTTCTGCCAAATCCACTGGCTTTGTGTTCGGCGCAGACGTGCGCGAGTTTGACAACTTCAGCACAGTTGAGACGGTGACTTCAGCCATTGAGCGCGTTCATGAGATGTTTAACCGGCTGGAGAAATTATCCTGCACCACTGTGGTGGCGGTTGAAGGCTATTGTCTTGGCGGCGGTCTGGAGTTGGCGCTGGCCTGCAATTACCGAATTGCCAAAGACGTGCCAGCCACCAAATTTGGTTTTCCCGAAGTGCAGCTGGGTATTTTCCCAGGCTTCGGTGGTTCAGCCCGCTCGGTCGCCACTATCGGCGGTCTGAAAGCCATGGAGCTGATGCTCAGTGCGCGTCAGGTAGGCGCTCGCGCTGCTAAAGCCATGGGTTTGATTGATGAAGTCATCGGCCGCCACGACGAGCTGTACTGGGCAGCACGGCGCGCTATCCTGAGCGGGAAACGCAGCCGCAGCCCCTCAATCAGCGCACGTCTGAGCAATATGGCGCCAGCCCGTAAAGTGCTGGCCGATCAGATGCGCAAGAAGACCGCAGCCCGTGCCCGTAAAGAACATTACCCGGCACCTTATCGCTTAATCGAGTTATGGGAACAACACGGCAATAACACCGGTAAGATGATGCAGGAAGAGGCGAAAGCGGTTGGCGAATTGATGCAAAGCTCCACTGCCGTTGGCCTGCGCAGGGTATTTGGTTTGATGGAGCGTCTTAAATCTGAGGGTAAGCAATCCTCATTCAAAGCCCGGCGGGTACATGTGATTGGTGCCGGCGTGATGGGCGGTGATATCGCGGCCTGGTGCGTGCTGCGCGGTCTGGACGTCAGTCTGCAGGATCGCGAACTGAAGTATATTGAACCGGCATTGCAAAGAGCGGCAAAACTGTTCAAAAAGAAATTGCGTGACCCGATGAAAGTGAAAGCAGCCCTTGAGCGTCTGCGCCCGGATGTCAGTGGCGAGCGTGTCGCTCAGGCTGATGTTGTCATCGAAGCCATTTTTGAAAACCTGGAAGCCAAGCAGGCTTTGTTTCGCGAGCTCGAACCGCGTTTGAAAGCAGGCGCTATTCTGGCCAGCAATACCTCAGCCATTCCACTTGAACAACTGGCTTCAGTCCTGCAGTCGCCTGAGCGGCTGATCGGTCTGCACTTTTTTAATCCGGTGGCCAGCATGCCATTGGTAGAGATTATTCGCAGTGAGCAGACTGATGCCGAGCAGGTAAAAAAAGCCGCTGCCTTCTGTGGCCAGATAAACCGCTTTCCGCTGGTGGTAAAAAGTAGTCCGGGTTTCCTGGTCAACCGCGTGTTGGGGCCGTATATGATGACGGCATTACGCATGCATCTGGAAGGCACGCCGGCAGAGGCTGTTGATGCTGCTGCGGAAGCCTTCGGTATGCCGATGGGTCCGGTGGA
>JBDNGQ010000028.1:0-4630 GCA_041689205.1 Pseudohongiellaceae bacterium
ACAGGCCATTATCGATGTGGTCAGTTACATTAATACGTTAGGCAGGTAAGCTGAGCGCTGCTTATATCTGCTTTCAACCTTTTTCAACAAACCAGGATAATTGCTATGAATAGAACAATGAAACTGCTCGCCACCCTGTTGGCACTGATCCTTACCCCTGCAGTATTCGCTGCTGAAATTCAGCGCCAGGGCGAAGGTCGACTATTCTTCACCACCATCACTATTCCCGCTAATGCGGAAACACTGTATGTCAGCGGCAGTGGCGCCTCTCAGTTGGAAGATGGCAGCTGGGGCGACACCGAACAACAGGCAACCAATACCTTTGAGAAATTCAAAGCGACTCTGGAAGACGCGGGCTGGTCCATGTCAGATATCGTGCAGGTTCGCGTGTTTGGCGTTGCCGGCGAAGGTAAATTTGATTTCGCAGCCTTCAATCAAGCGTATCTTAAGTTCTTTGGTACTGAAGAGAATCCTCAGAAACCAGTTCGTTCGGTAGTTGAAGTGGCTGCGATGGTGGTTGATGGCTGGCTGCTGGAAATCGAGATCCGCGCAGCACGGGTAAAATAATCAGTTTTGTCGTGTCAGCATTGATCTGCCGACACTTCCCACACCCGGCTCCTGGCGTATCGGGTAATGCCCGATGCGCCGGTGCGTATCAGCCTTTCAGCGTCCCTCATCCTATCCTTGAAGCTGGCACAGACTTAGTCCGAATATACCTTCTAGAATGCGTCGCATCTTAAACACTTCGTTAGATTCAGAAATTCTCTGCGTGTTACTGGTTTGGACACTTGCGGGACTCCTCGACTACCTGATCCATCGGACATGTCGCTTAGTGCCAAGCGCAAGCTGCACTGTGCCGAACGGCAAAGTTTCTCACCGGCCTCATGGTGCAAATTTTTCTCTAAAAATTCCGCGAAGAGAAGTTGGATTCTCTTCTGGAACGAATCACTTTGAGCTTGACAGGATGGGGTTTTGAGAATAAAAATTTTACCCATTTGATTTTCCCTGTTCTTGTTTACCATCTGTCGGTCTAGTTCGGAACACGAAGTCCGCTTTATACGGTGTAGCAAAGGACTCGCGGTATGCTATTCTGCGGTCGTTAGATGGAACCCGGTGTTTTCAAAACAAACAAGTTAATGAAATTCAAAGGACTCTTTCAATGATGAAAAAACCCACACAATTCAAACGATCCACGCTTTCAGTTCTAGTGGGAACGCTGCTTGCGATACCCACTGTTCAAGTAGTTTATGCCCAGCCTGCGGCTACCGAAATCGAAGAAGTCACGGTAATAGGTTCACGTGCCCCTGGCCGAACAGCTACCCAGTCTTCAGTCCCTGTTGATGTGCTTGATGGCCTGGAGTTGCAGGCGCAAGGGACCTCTGACATGGACGACCTGCTCAGAAACCTGATACCTTCCTATAATGTGCAGCGTCTGCCTATCAGTGATGCAGCCAGTATTACCCGCCCGGCAAACCTGCGTGGCTTGCCGCCGGACAACACTCTTATTCTAGTCAACGGCAAACGCTGGCATCGTGGTGCGGTTATTGCCGAGCTGGGTGGATCACTGGCAGCAGGTTCGCAAGGGCCCGATCTGGCTTCCATCCCAGCCATTGCTCTGAAACGAGTCGAAGTATTGCGTGATGGTGCCGCCGCTCAGTATGGTTCTGATGCGATTGCGGGCGTGATCAACTTTCAATTGAAAGATGCCAGTGATGGTATGAGCTTCGAGGCCAAATGGGGCGAAACCCGTGAAGGCGATGGCGCCGTGATGCAATTTGCCAGCAACGTCGGTCTGCCTCTGGGCCCCAATGGCTTTGCCAATCTGTCCCTGCAGTGGAAAGACTCAGAGGCCACCAGTCGAACCGTACAGCGTAACGATGCAGCAGGTCTGATCGCAACAGGTAATACGGCGGTGGCCAATCCAGCACAGATTTGGGGTTCACCCGAATTGAAAGATGATTGGGCCTTCTTTGTGAACTCCGGCATTGAGCTTACTCCCAATCAAACGCTGTATGCCTTCGGTCATTATGCAACGCGGGAACAGAGCAACGGCTTTTTCTACCGCAACCCGAACAACCGCTCTACAGTATTCACCGGCGGCTCTCTGCTGCGTGCCATCATGGACACCAATTTGGTTGGACAAACCGGTAAGACTTCCAACTGCCCGGCAATAACATCTCCGGGTGGCAGTGTAAATGGCACGTTCAACCCGGCCTCGCTGCCCGCGAACTGTTTCTCGTTTAACAGCCAGTTCCCAGGTGGGTTCACACCTACTTTTGGTGCCGAGCTTGAAGACATCAGCGGCACTGTAGGTCTGAGAGGCGAGTTTGCCAACGGCATGCAATACGATTTCAGTGCCAAACTGGCTCAGAATGACGTTTGATTTTTCCTGGATGACACGATCAATCCGTCACTGGGACCGCGCAGTCCCACCTCGTTCGAACTAGGCAAATACCTTCAAACTGAGCAGAACTACAATGCTGAATTCAGCTATCCCGTTGCCGTTTCTGCTTTTGCGTCGCCACTAAACGTTGCCTTTGGGTTGGAGTATCGCGTCGAAACCTTTGAAATCCGGCAAGGCGAAGAAGCATCATGGATTGATGGCCCGTACGCCTACCAGGGAACCAACTTCTACTCGAACGGCACCACGCGTATGGTTCCGATGGGTACCGGTGCCAATGGATTTGCTGGTTTTGGTCCAACACAGGTGGGGGTGTTCGACCGTGCCAACTATGCGGCCTATGTTGATCTGGAAGCCGACATCAATGATAACTGGACTGCCGGCGTTGCCATGCGGTTTGAGGATTTTGACGATTTTGGGACCACCAGCAACGGTAAAATCTCATCGCGCTATGAGTTCAGTGAGGATTTCGCGGTGCGCGGCTCATACAGCACAGGCTTCCGTGCGCCAACACCCGGACAATCAAATGTCACTAAAGTTTCAACACGTACGGTAGATGGCGTGTTGCAACAGGCCGGTCAGATTCCTCCGACCAATCCGATTGCTGTCGCTTTGGGTGGCAAGCCACTGGGACCGGAAGATTCAACGGGTTGGACGCTGGGTTTTGTCTGGCAGGCACTCGATGGCCTTACAGTTACTGCTGACTACTTCAATATAGAAGTAACAGACCGGATTTCCAACACCGGCCTGATCCCCATTAACGCGACTCTGCGTGCACAACTGGTAGCATTGGGCGTGGCGGGCGCTCAGGATCTGGAAAGTGTGGATTTTTACGTTAATGACTTTGATACCACAACCAAAGGAATTGATATTGTAGCCACATACTCTTATGACTGGGGCAACGCAGGCCGTTCCAATGTCTCACTGGCGTTTAACCGGACAGAAACCGACCTGGACAAGGCCAGTAAGATTATTTCCCGTAATCGCAGGATTGATCTGGAGAACTTCAACCCGCGAGACAGAGTGGTAGCATCTTTAAACCATTCATTTAGCGACAATCTGGGCTTTCTGTTGCGCGCGAGTTACTACGATGATTGGGTATCCGCCAACTTGAACAGCAACCCAGTCAGTGTCATTTGCAGCACAGCCCCTGCGAATGGAGATCGCTGCTACGATGGCGCTGTTATTTACGATGCAGAAGTGTCCTACACATTGAACGACCGGTATACGTTCGCTCTGGGCGCCCAAAACCTGTTCGACGAGTTTCCAGACAAGGATCCCAATCGACTGGCCTCCGGCAACGGCGGCAACCTCTACACAACCACTTCCCCGTGGGGAATGGACGGTGGTTTCTGGTACCTGCGCATGAATGCCAATTTTAATTGATTGAAATGCATGCATGTTTGAATAGCCGTTTCTGACCAGCTGGAAACAGACGAACAGAAACGGCTACCACGGGAACATTAACGGGGGGAACTGTGCAAACGGTTCCCTTTGTTTCTTTAGGAGATTTATCCGTATGAACCGGCTCAGAATCATGGCTGGCATGATTGCATTGGCAGCAGCACAGGCAGCCATTGCCAGCACTGCCGTAGAAACAGTAGAGATGGATGATCGATTCTGCATGACCTGTCACGGTGTTGATGGCATCGGCAATGAAGGCATCCAGGCCCCACGCCTGGCAGGAATGGAGCCGTGGTATCTGAAAAGACAACTGGAACATTTCCGCGACGGAATCCGTGGTACACATCCTGAAGACCTGGAGGGCATGGAAATGCAGCCTATGGCAGCAATCCTTACCGACAGCAGCATTGCAGATATTGTTGAATGGGTCGGCAGCTGGGACTACCAACCGGCTGAGCCAACACTGACCGGTGATATCAACAAAGGCCGCAGCCTCTATCAGACTTGTGTTTCGTGTCATGGCGATCAGGCTCAGGGCATTCAGGCTATGAATGCGCCAGCTCTGCAAGGCCAGAATGACTGGTACCTGGTCACTCAACTGAAGAACTTTAAAGCCGGATATCGAGGGGCGCACCCCGAGGACAGTTATGGCATGCAGATGCGCGCGATGAGTACGATGCTGCATGACGAACAGGCCATTATCGATGTGGTCAGTTACATTAATACGTTAGGCAGGTAAGCTGAGCGCTGCTTATATCTGCTTTCAACCTTTTTCAACAAACCAGGATAATTGCTATGAATAGAACAATGAAACTGCTCGCCACC
>JBDNGQ010000029.1:0-8139 GCA_041689205.1 Pseudohongiellaceae bacterium
CGCTCCTGTTCTGGAATTGAATGAGATAGGTCTTTGTGAAATTGGTGTCGAACAAAAGGTCTGCATAGACAGTTATGCCGCCAACAGGAACACCGGCGCGTTCATTGTCATCGACCGACTCACCAATGTGACAGTCGGAGCCGGCATGATCAGTATGGATACAGCCGCCAGCAAAACCCTTAAGATGGGAGCTGGCAGCACAGTTCATGTTACCCGGGAAGAACGCGCAGCGCGTTACGGCCAGAAACCAGCAAGCATTTTGTTCATTGGAATTTCAGGATCGGGAAAATCAACGCTCGCCCATGGCCTGGAGCGACGCCTGTTTGATAAGGGACGAGTAAGCACAGTGCTCGACGGTAAGGCAATGCGTCTGGGAATCAGCAAGGATCTGCCGCACGATCAAGAAGGCCGGGCCGAAAATCTTCGTCGCAGCAGCCATGTCGCAAGATTTTTAAATGATTCAGGATTAATTTGCTGCGCCGCCTTTGTGGCACCTAACCGGGACTCCCGAGAACATGCATTACGCATTATTGGCAAAGATAACTGCTTGATTATTTACTTAAACCCCGCGATAGAAGTATGTCGGCAACGTGACCCCAGCGGCCTGTATGCAGCCGCAGAGATCAGTGAATCTGCAGATATTCCCGGAGTTTCGTTTGTTTACGATGAACCCGACAATGCTGATCTGCAACTGGACACCGAAAGGTTTTCTGTTGATCAGTGCCTGGACCAGGTCATTCAACTGATGAAAGATCGGAGTATCATTTGATCTCTGGTTCCCACAGACTGGCATTTACCTTCACATGAGCCAGATTCGCTCACATAATGCCCGAATACTGCAAACTCAGTCATTCTCTCAAATGACCATTCCCGAGCGAGAGAAAAACACAGGCTCCAAATGAGAAAATTATTACAGTTCATCCGCTGGCCGGTTATAGCAGGCATTCTGCTCGCTGTAATTCTGCTGCAGTATCAACAGCTGAGACACATTTCAGAATTGCAAACCCGACAGATAGCGGCGCAGTCTGACCAGCGCTCTGAGGTTCTGCATTCTTACGCTGATGCAGTAAACGTCTCTGCTCCCTCGGTCATCAGCATCCACTCCACCATCCGTCAACAGATTCAACTGCCGCCGGTGGACGAACTGCCTCCGATATTCAGGAACTGGGCGCAGAACATTCCTTCAGAACAATCCTGGAGCAGCCTCGGTTCAGGCGTAGTCATCAGTGATGAAGGTCATATCCTGACGGCGTTGCATGTGATTGAAGGCGCCGAAAATATCGATGTCGTATTCGGTGAAAATCACAACACCTCCAAGGTACGAGCAAATCTTATTGGGTCGGACCCGGATACCGACCTTGCTCTGCTTAAGATTAACGCAACTGTACTGCCTCCAAAAATTGCGATTGGCAGCTCAGACAATATTCAGGTGGGAGACACCGTATTAGCTATAGGTTTTCCAAGCCAGACTTTGATGACGCAAAAGTCAGTATCAAAAGGGATTGTCAGTGCGCTGGGCATTCCCCAGGACGGGCTGCCGATCGTTGAATATATTCAAACTGATGCAGCAATGAACTATGGCAATTCTGGAGGCGCCCTCGTTAACGCCCAAGGTGAACTGATCGGAATAAACTCATTTATCTATTCTCAATCTGGAGGTTCTGATGGGATTGGTTTTGCAGTCCCGGTTAACAAAGCCATGGCTGTTGTAGACCAATTGATTAAATACGGCGAAGTAACGCCAGGTTACCTTGGAGTGATAACCGGCGAGTTGCTTACGCCACAAACAAGCAACGAATTTTTTGGCAGACCCGACGTAAGTGGGCTGCTTATCGAACAGGTCAATGCGGCAAGTCCGGCAGAAATAGCTGGTATACGTGCGGGCGATGTAATGACAGCAGTGGACGGCGTCTCGATAAGCGGCGTGATCAATACCATAGACCAGATCAACCGCAAAGCTCCTGGTGAAACTGTAGACTTGCGTATCTTTCGAGAAGGAAACTATCTGACTATAACCGTCGAGCTTGGTTCCGGATCAGCTCAGTATCGGCTCACTGACAACCCGGATCTGTCCAACCAATAATTCTCTGACGCTTATTTCTTAAGGGAACGATAGGCTGCAGACAAGGCATGCGCCTGTAAATGTTCATTGGTTGCCAGCACTTCAGCAACCCCTGCCAGGGCCGAGGCACCTTTAATGGAACAGGCAATAATAGAACTACGCTTTTGAAAGTCATACACCCCCAGTGAAGAGAAAAACCTGGCAGTGCCCGACGTTGGCAAAACATGACTGGGACCAGCGCAATAATCACCCAATACTTCCGCACTGTGGCGACCCATAAAAATGGCACCAGCGTGCTCAACCTGATTCAGCAATGCGTCCGGATTGTCTACTGACAGCTCAAGATGCTCCGGAGCAATCATATTGGATATGGCCACAGCTTCAATGAGATCCGCAGTTTTGATGAACATCCCGCGCGTGCTTAGCGACTTGCTAATAATTTCACGTCGCTGCATCTGTGGCAGCAACTTCTGCACACTGCTCAAGACCGCGTCCAGATAAGCAGCGTCAGGACTGATCAAAATAGATTGCGCCTGTTCGTCATGCTCAGCCTGGGAAAAAAGATCCATCGCAATCCAGTCTGGATCAGTTTTGCCATCACAGATAATCGTAAGCTCTGAAGGTCCGGCTATCATATCGATGCCAACATCGCCGAACACCTGTTTCTTAGCAAGCGTCACATAGATATTACCAGGGCCGGTAATCTTATCGACTCTGGGAATAGACTCAGTACCATAAGCCAAAGCCGCAATCGCTTGAGCGCCGCCAATCGTAAAAATTTTATCTACCCCGGCCAATGCTGCAGCGGCAAAAATCAGCTGACCGCCAGGGCCAAAGGCAGTAGGCACCACCGCAATAATTTCTTTAACTCCGGCAACCCGCGCAGGAATCGCGTTCATCAGCATGGATGAAGGATAATTCGCCTTGCCGCCAGGAATATAAATCCCCACCTTGTCCATCGGCGTGATTTTCTGACCATAAACTGAACCATCAGCGTCCCTGTATTGCCAGGAAACCTGCTTTTGCCTTTCATGATAGTCTTGAATTCGAGCGGCGGCGGTGCGCAAGGCTGAAGCCTGATCGGCAGGCAGATCATTCAGACATTGTTGCATTTGTGCCCGACTGACCATGAGATCATTGATAGTGTCAGCCTCAAGGCGATCAAACTGTCGGGTATACTTCAACACCGCAGCATCGCCGTTTCTGCGCACATCCAGCAGAATATCCTGAACGATGGCCGTTGCGGTGTCGTCTGTCAGTATGCTGCGATTGAGCATGCTGTTAAGTTTATCGGCAAAGCCTGTGTCGCAGCTGTTAAGTCGGCTTATAGGCAGATTGTCTGTAGACATGAACATTCCTGTAAACTTTAATCAGGCAGGCGTTGCCGCAAGCGCACTTTCAAGTCGTGCCAGCAATCCGGTGATGGCCGTGTGTTTAATCTTCATTGCAGCTTTATTGATGATCACTCTGGAGCTGATCTGTGCAATCAACTCCAGCGGCTCCAGGCCGTTGGCGCGCAGCGTATTGCCACTATCAACAATGTCCACAATTACGTCCGCAAGCCCCATCGAAGGCGCCAGCTCAAGCGCACCATTGAGTTTAATAATGTCGATCTGAACTCCTTGCCCGGCAAAATAGCGTTTGGTTATATTAACAAACTTGGTGGCTACTTTAATTCGGCCCTGCACCGGGCTGGCACCCACAGGCGCAGCTGTCATCAGGCGACAACGAGCCAGCTTAAGATCCAGCGGCTCATAAAAGCTGCTGTCACCATACTCCATCAACAGGTCTTTGCCGACTATACCTATATCCGCGCTGCCGAATTCAACATAAGTCGGCACATCCGAGCCACGTATCACCATTATCTGTACGTGCTCAATATTGGTGTCGAAAATCAGCTTGCGACTTCTATTGATGTCTTCCAGAGGCCTGATGCCCGCGCGGTCGAATAGCGGCAGCACTTCATCAAGAATACGGCCTTTGGTCAAGGCAATAACAATTTTCTGATTCTCCATTATTCGATTCATCCGCGGTTAATTTTTCAGGAAGTGATCCGGCGGATTTTCGCGCCCAGCGACTGCAATTTCTCTTCGATACATTCATAGCCACGATCAATATGGTAAATGCGGTCGACGATGGTCTGATTCGAAGATACCAACCCGGCAATAACTAAACTTGCCGATGCCCGTAAATCAGTAGCCATAACCGGTGCGCCCTTTAGCTGGGCGACACCTTTGACAATAACCGTATTTCCTTCAACCTGCATTGATGCGCCCATGCGGATCATCTCCTGCACATGCATGAATCTGTTTTCAAATACCGTTTCAGTAATTGAACCGGTACCCGTGGCGATTGCATTCATCGCAGTAAATTGTGCCTGCATATCGGTTGGAAACGCAGGGTATGGTGCAGTACGCAGAGAAACAGCTTTGGGACGTCTTCCATGCATGTCCAGCTCGATCCAGTTTTCGCCAACTTTTATATCCGCACCGGCTTCTTCCAGTTTGATCAACACCGCTTCCAGAATATCTGGGCGGGTATCTTTAACTTTAATTTTGCCACGGGTTGCGGCGGCGGCTATCAGGTAGGTGCCGGTTTCAATCCGATCTGGCATCACTGCGTAGCTACAACCGTGGAGGCTGGGCTTGCCATTGATTACGACAGTATCGGTACCCTGACCATGAATATCTGCCCCCATCCGGTTAAGACAATTTGCCAGATCGACGACTTCAGGTTCACGCGCAGCATTCTCAATAATCGTTTGCCCATCTGCCAAGGCAGCGGCCATCATCACGTTTTCGGTGCCGGTAACAGTACACATATCCATGAAAATGTGGGCACCTTTAAGCCGCCCATCTACTTTTGCCCTGATGTAACCATCTTCCACAACAATATCAGCACCCATTTTCTCCAGTGCACTGATATGAAGGTTGACTGGTCTGCTGCCAATTGCACAACCACCAGGCAATGCAACTTCCGCCTCACCAAAATGAGCCAGCATTGGACCCAGCACCAGTATCGATGCGCGCATGGTCTTTACCAGATCATAGGGGGCGCTGAAGTGCTTGATCGTGCCGGCGGTAATTTCAACGTTCATTTTTTCATCAACTACAGACTCCACGCCCATGCAGCCGAGCAACTCCAGCATCGTTGTTATGTCATAAAGATGGGGCAGATTGCAGATCTGCATCGTCTCGCGTGTCAGCAGAGTCGCAGCAAGAATCGGTAATGCAGAGTTCTTCGCACCAGCAATACGGATTTCGCCATTCAAACTGACGCCACCGTGAATTAACAGCTTATCCATTGAGTTCTCGGGTATGTGATGAGGAGCTAAGGGGTTGTGATTTCATCGGGACTCATAAGTTGCATGGTCACCGCATGGATTGCCCCTGAGGAGATATGTGCATTGAGTATCTGGTAGATTTTCTGCTGACGCCGAACGGCGCTGAGGCCGGTAAAAACATCACCGACCGCAGTCACTTGAAACTTGCCGCCATCACCAGCCACTGAAATCTGGCAATCTGGCAATTGCTTGTAGAGAAGTTGCTGAATTTCTTTGCTGTCCATCGTTTTTCAATTCCTTGCTTATTTCCAGTTCTCGATGACCTGATCAATATCGTTGTTATGGCGATTCATCAACGCGGCAAACTGGGTGTAGTACTGACGACGCAGATTAATACCACCCAGATACAGATTTTTAAGCTTCCACTCTCTTTCTGCATTCAAGAACATCGTGTACTGCAGCTCTATCCGGGTATTTCCGCTGGTGATCTGCATCCGCACATTAGTGGCATTTTCAGGATCCGGTGGTGTTTGTTCAGATGGCAGATAAGTTAATTCCTGACCGCCATATTCAACCAGAGTGGATCCATAGAATCGTGTTAGCGTTGATTTCAATTTATCCGCAAAAGCATTGATCTGCTCTTCGCTAGACTGCTCTGAATAGGCTGCCATCACTCCCAGAGCCACCTCACGAAAATCGACAAAGGTCGAAATCTGCTCTTCTATGCCAGCAAAGTAAGCCTCTTTATCCGTATCAAACAGTGGGCGCAATTCCTGCACACGAGCCAGCAATTGAGTGACAGAATTTTCGGCAGACTCAACTGCAGTAAGTTCAGCAGCCAGTGCCGCGAATGGTAACAATGTACTTAACACCAAAGAAAATACTATTTTCCGTAATATATTCATAAGCTTACCTCTTAAAAATAGGCCACTGAAACAGCATGGCTGGAATCTTGAAACGTTTTCATGGCGCGGAACAAAGCCTGCTTCGATTATTTGTAGCCGTCGGGGACAAGTTTACATCAAATACATAGGCCAACAAATTATTACTTGCAAACAGTGCTGATCCCCCGTCTAATTGCCGCCTCATTGGTCAGCTTGTAATCATCTCGAACTATGCTGCTAGACGTAGTAATCATCTCTCTCGCCTTTGTCGGTTTGACCTGGGGTGCCGACAAATTTGTATCTGGAACAGCGGAGATAGCAAAGAACCTCGGTGTTTCGCCGCTGATGATCGGCCTTACCATTGTGGCACTTGGTACATCAGCACCCGAGATTTTCTCCTCAGCAGTGGCAGCCCTCAATGACCAGCCAGCGTTAGCTATTGGCAATGCGATAGGATCCAATATCTTTAATATCGGCGTAGCGCTGGGTATCGCAGTCATAATAAAGCCACTCACCCCACCCGTCTCTCTATTACGCAAAGAACTGCCGGCACTGCTGCTGGTGAGTCTGGTTACCGGTGTATTATTCGCTGATGGTCATCTTGGGCTGCTTGACAGCATTGTGCTTATTGCCATGCTGGCTGGATTGGGCTACTCAGTTATCAAAAAGAAATCCGTTGATGATGATCTTGAAACTGAAGCGGATGACGAAGGGGAAGCACAGACAAGTCGCCTGCGCGCAATAATTCACCTGGTGATCGGACTGGCGCTGCTGATTCTCAGTGCTGAGGCGTTGGTCAGTGCCGCAAGCTCAATCGCTGAAACCATCGGAGTTTCTGCCGGAGTGATTGGTTTGACCATTGTTGCACTGGGTACCAGCTTGCCAGAACTGGCAACTACAGTGGCCTGTGCTTTGCGAGGCCACCATGATCTGGCTATCGGCAATATTGTCGGCTCAAACATTATGAATCTCCTGATAGTTCTGCCATTCCCCGGTCTGCTCAGCCCCGGTCCCATTGAAAGCTCACTGCTGGCGCGCGATTACGTTACAATGCTGGCCATGACATTACTGCTGGCGCTCATCTGCTACCGCGTCATCAAAGCGAACAAGCAAATAGGCCGCCTGAGCGGCGTTACATTCCTGCTGATGTACATTGCCTGGTTTGTGGTGTTGTATACACAACTTTGATTTACTGCGCATCCGCAACAGGCGCTGCACCTCAAGCACTAAAGAATGGACATCTGCATAACGCAGAACCTCTGGAAATCGACTGATGGCTGACAGAAATTTGCTTATAACAAGTGCACTGCGCACCATTCAGATCGAGCAGCAGGCCATTCAAAACCTCAGCACCCGAATTGATCAATCATTTGTCGCTGCGTGTCAGTTGATGCTCGACTGCAGTGGCCGGATAGTCGTCATTGGTATTGGCAAATCGGGTCATATAGCCCGCAAAATTGCCTCAACTCTCTCCAGCACCGGGACTCCTGCCATGTTCGTTCATCCCGCAGAAGCCAGTCATGGTGACATGGGTATGATTACTGACAAAGACGTAGTGCTGGCACTTTCAAATTCCGGCACCACCAGTGAAGTGCTGACCATGCTGCCCTTGCTGAAACGCAAGGCAGTACCGCTGATCAGCATAACTGGCAATCCCGATTCCATCATCGCGCAGACGGCTGACATCAATCTGGATGCCAGCGTTATAGAGGAGGCCTGCCCTCTCGGTCAGGCACCTACCGCAAGCACAACAGTTGCACTGGTTCTCGGCGATGCTCTGGCCATGGCGTTACTGGAGGCGAAAGGCTTTACCCGTGAAGACTTTGCATTTTCACATCCTGGCGGCAAATTAGGCAGACGCCTGTTGCTTAAGGTCAAGGACATCATGCACAGTGGCACAGCCATACCTC
>JBDNGQ010000030.1:0-1114 GCA_041689205.1 Pseudohongiellaceae bacterium
AGGTGCGTCCGCCTTTCGCCGAAATGGCGTCAGGCGGAACAAATTACCAAGCAAAGAGCATAAAATCGTCTAATAATTCCAGAATTTGGAAATTTTTCCGCATATTTTATAAAGATTCAGGATTGTTCAGAGGTTCCCTAGGATGTGATCATGCAGGGCGTGCATGTAACCCAGCGTGGTCTCGGTCGGCGCAAAGCGCAGTGTCAACGCTAAATAGAAATGTCCCCTTTCCTGCAAAGTAGAAATGTCCCTTTTGCCTGTATCGCTTCCGTTACCGTATAACGCTTTTTCCATCGGTGGCGGACTTGCCGATGGGCATATTTCTCCATGGGTGCTTTGCTGCTGGCCTGTGTCCCTTGTTTGCTGTGCTGCGCTTTGCAATCACCTTATCTAACCGTTCATTGACGGTCTTGCTGTCGGCTTCTGCCGTTTGTCTTTGCTCTTTTGTCATCACTGTATAGACGAGCCTGCGCTTGCGCCAGCGTAGTTCCTGTGTGCCGTTAAAGTGTTGATGTAGTGCCACTTTGGCACCTCGCATGGCCAGTCCTGTACCTCTTGTTTCGACCTGTATCAACTCTCCCTGGTACTGACAAGAGAGATTCTTCGACAGTGTTTTTATGACCTGTACCGACAGTGTGCGTGTCAGCTCTTCCGCTGTGCCTTGATAGGCTAGATGCGCGTCCTGCGGGTCTTTGGGTACGACTGCAAAGAGCCGGTTGTAAGCAGCAATGTACTTTGGCAACCAAGCGTTGGCCTCTGCCATATTGTTAATTCCTGCCAGACGCATTTCCTTGACCAGCCTGTCTTGCAACGTCTGGTTGGCGCGTTCGACTCGCCCCTTGGCCTGCGGGCTGTTGGCGTGGATACATTCGATGCCCAGTTCCCGTGCTGCGCGTGAGAACTGCGTTTCCGCCTCGGGATCGGCCTCTTTGGCGTTGATACGGAAGATGCTGTGTTTGTCGCTATACAGCGCCGCTGACCGCAATCCGTTTGCCCGCTTCCACTTGGTCGATTTTACCTGCCGTCAGTAGCTCCATCACTTGCGCCCGTATTGCTTCCTTTTGACTCATCATCTTATCCATTCAAAAATGCCCGCCTCTGGTTTTTACAGGCG
>JBDNGQ010000031.1:0-4161 GCA_041689205.1 Pseudohongiellaceae bacterium
ACCGACCACAATGCCCTGAGCGCGGGTGGGCGCAAAATAAATTCGGGCATTAGCCATCTCGTCGGTGGTTTCGGGACCATAGACCACGTCTGCAGTCGGGTCCGGGTTAAACGGATTGCCAGCGGAGTTATCAAACCACCAGCTCATGTGCATGGTGGAGCCGGCAGGGATAAATTTAGGCTCCTCATACTCATACAGGAACTGCCAGTTAAAATCATATTCCGGCACCCAGAGCAGGGTCTCGCGCTCGCCATCAGGGTATTCAAGTTCATAGCGCATGGCTTTGCCGCGATAGTGCATATGCGGTCCCATCGACAGCAGATAAATATCCTCAGTGATGGCATGGGTGTTGTTGACTTCAAAATTGGGATCACCAGCAGGGATAGTCCAGCCACTGTGCGGCAGCAGATTGGTTTCGACAACATAGTCGATGACTTCACCATCCCGGTAAAACTCAAAGCCAGCCTTGGTGTTATCGAACACCGCCGTGTCTTTGCCAGTCTGCTTGTGATAATGCATGTTCACAGTAATGAAGGGGTCTTCGGGCATCAACACGCCCCAGCCCTGCGGATAGGTGAAGGGGCCGCGGCCTGGCACGCCGACACCCATATGACTGGATACGATATGGTGCACCCAGGGGCCGCCGGGATTCAGCTCGGCCTTGGAGATCCATTTCGGTTGCTGGTGAGCGCCAGCAGGAATCATCATCTGGTAAGTGGGCTGCCAGTCGGCCACATCATCGCCCACATAGACCGGCTTTTCGAATTCAACAATCAGGTCAGGATCGCCAATCCACCAGCCGGATGCGGGTTGATTGTTCTCGCTGGCAGCAATCGGTCTGGCATCGGCAGGGTCGCCTTCAACAGCACCGCCCTCTATCCAGGCGAGCAGCGTGCGTTTATCGGCAGCTTCCAGATAACGCTCACCTTTGAACTCGCCTTGATGACGCAGATGCGCGCCCCAGGGTGGCATGTAGCCAGTTTCAACGGCGCGTTTGATCAGCGGCGCCCACGGCCTGACTTCGGCATAGGTGGCCAGTGACATCGGAGCGGTAATGCCCCCGACTTTGGGGCCGTTGATCTGGTGGCAGACAACGCAGTTCTCGTGAAAGATTGGCTGCGCATCAGCGTAGAAGGTGGGTGTGTCATCAGCGCTGGCGGGCATCGCGAAAAAGGCAGCGAAGGCCAGCGAAGTGAATGCCAGAGAACTGAATTTAAACGCACCGGTTTTAAAAGAACCAGGTTTAAAGAATAGTACGGACGTTCCAGACTTCATGGGATTACCCTCTTATTGAAGAACTTGGATCTGATTTACCTAATCTAATGACACTGCCCGATAATGTCCAGCGCGAATTCTTAGCTGCTGATGACTTGCCAGCGTATTGAGCTTGAGCGCAGAATAATCCCTGAAATAAATCAGTCTCTGGAGCCGTTACGGTTATGACTACAAAAAAGCCCGATAAAAGCAAACTGGATCGCGTGCTGGAAGAGCAACGCCGCTACATTGCGGAGCGCGAGAAAGGCTATCGAGAACAGGCATTGAAACTTTACCCGTGGATCTGCGGGCGCTGTGCCAGGGAGTTCACCCGCGCTAATCTGCGCGAACTGACTGTGCACCATGTCAATCATGATCACGACCATAATCCGCCGGATGGCAGTAACTGGGAGCTGCTTTGTCTCTATTGCCATGATGAAGAGCACAGCAAATTTGAAAATTTTATCCGCTACGGCAGCAGCTCCGAAGCTAAACGGGACGCGGCAACCCACAATCCGTTTGCCGGGCTGAAGGATGCACTGAACAGCAAAAAACAGCTTTAGCAAATAAGAGTCTATCAAAAGCCTGGTTAAAACGTTCCCCGCACCTTGAACACCACTTCGGCGCCACTGCTGGTGCAGATGTTTTCAATCTCTCTAAGCACACCATCACGAAGATAGCCGGCGTATCGGCGTCGGTTAACACAGCGATCGACCTCAAAGGCATTATTCACTTCCAGACGATAGGTCAGCCCGGCAAACCCGGTTTTTTCCGCGAACGCTGACACCCGGGGCGGAAACGGCAGCGAACTTCTGCTGTCGTTTTCATAACTGAAACGGTTGCCGTTGATGCGGGTGAAGTAATTAAAACCGTAGTTCATATTCAGCGCTGCTACGTCGTGACGAAAGCCCAGATTGTAGCCACCCCGGTCATGCGGGAAAAAGCGCTGGCTGCTGACCGGGACGAAGGGATCATCTTCAAATCTGGCTCGTTGAACGGTGAGGTTGCCGGTGAACAGCGCCTGCGGCAGATTAATAAAACCGAGCCGAATGCTGGCATTAAATGCCACACCGAAAGCGGTGGCCGGACCGACATTGCCGTTGGTGGACTGCAGATTGGTGGGTGAAGGGGAGATATCGATTTTGCCGATCTTATTCTCAAAATCATAGTAGAAAAAACGGGTATTCAGCGCGCCGCCATCATTGGGCAGGCGATAATCGATCGAGGTTTCAATGCGTATGCTCTCTTCGGGTTCCAGCTCAGGATTGCCGGCAGTGGTGTTCTGGTCGTTATCCTGTTCATTAGCGGATCTGGAGAAATCTGCAAAACTGAGCTGCGACACGCTCTTTTCCAGGGTTGCCTTCAACTGCAGCGCATTATTGATATTGAAGCGAAAATCAAATTTTGGTTTGAGATAACTGAAATCACGCTTGTTACTGACATCGCCGCTTTGCTCAATCTCCGAAAACTCACTCACCAGCGAACTTTCAAGGGTCATGCGCGGCGTGATCTGCCAGTTGTGAACCAAAAACGGCTCATAGCGGATCTCTTCGACTGTGGAATTTGCGTTGGGGGAGGCTACGGGTGTTAAGCCACCAAAATCCGGCGAACCGGCACGCGCAGTCAGTACGCCCAGCTTTAGATTGGAATCCTGAGTGGTCTGGGCGATCTCTACACCTGCTTCAATGCCATGCGCTGCATTCAGCGACCGGGTGTAGGAGCTGCGCATGATGCGCTCGGCATAACGGCTTTTGGTATCCAGATAGAGGTTTTTGGTTTGCGGTCCAGCCGGGTCTGTGAATATAAAACGTTCGCGAGTGGCGTTATTGATCTGCTCATTGGCGATTAAGAGCATCTTAAGGCGGCTGCCATTGACAAAGCTGTGTTCATAATCACCGCCGATTTCCCAGTTTTCGGCTTCGCCAGGAATCGCTTCACGATCGTAAGAGACGATGGGTCTGCCGGTATTATGGTCGGTAATGGTTCTTTGCAGAGTCGATTCGGGATCATTTTGCGTGAACAGGGCGTTGACTGCAATTCTGTCCCGGTCAGTCAGCGCATATGAGACGTTGGAGTTCAGCGTGTAAGTGGTCTGATCCCGGAAGCGCACGGACTCGATTACATCATTGGGCGAGAAGTCACCGTTGATGCTGCCTTCCAATCCGTCGGTGCGCTGATAGCCGGTGCGCACCAGACCGCTCAGCACATAATTCAAGCGTCCGTTCTGACCGCTCAGCGCCAGTGTGCCGCCCGGTTTTATCTTGCCATCATCAAAGTAGGTAGCATTGACTTCGGAGGTTATGCTGGTCTTTGATTGACTTTCGAACAGCACGATATTGACCAGTTGGCCACTGTTCTGAACATCGAGGGTGCTAGAAGTGCCGCGTACAATTTCAATGTAATTGACCTGATCAGCGGAGATACGGTCGAGCTGACTTCTGGCTTCATTGGCTTTGCCAGCCATGCGTTTGCCGTCGATAAGAATCTGTGCGCTTGAACCCAGGCCGCGATCGTTGCCGCCGCCGGGCCCGCCGGGTCCGCCGCCTCCCCCGCCTCCCAGAATCATATTGATGCCGGGGATGCGGTTGAGCATATCGTTGACCGTATTGGGGGCAAATCCTGCAAAGAATTCGGCGGGATAGGTGACTGTGGAGTCGTTATCGTTCTGAGCCAGCGCGGTGGCAGGAGCGACGATCAGTGCGAACAGCAGGCTGCTCAGGGTTTTGTTACGGTTGATTCTTGCCATTATTATTTTCCGCAGACTAGGCCTTACGTTAAGGTCGCGTTAATGCTGTATCGACGAGAATAAAAACAATTGCCAAACAAGTCCATCCCGCCTCTGTAACTAGTTGTAGCAGCTCCAGAACAGGTTTGTACTGATTGAATTCCACCGGCGACTGATGCAGG
>JBDNGQ010000032.1:0-11705 GCA_041689205.1 Pseudohongiellaceae bacterium
ACCTACGCCACCTGGTGGATCAGACAGGCTATTACGCGCTCTATTGCTGACCAGGCGCGTACCATCCGAATTCCTGTGCACATGATTGAGACGATCAATAAGCTCAACCGTATTTCACGGCAGATGGTTCATGAGAAAGGTCGCGAGCCCACCCCTGAAGAGCTGGGTGAGCGTATGGATATGACTGAAGATAAAGTCCGTCGCGTATTGAAGATCGCCAAAGAACCTATCTCCATGGAAACGCCGATAGGTGACGATGAAGATTCGCATCTGGGTGATTTTATCGAAGACTCGACTGTGGATTCTCCTGTTGATTCATCAATAGACGAAGGTCTGCGTGAAGCGACCAAGGAAGTGCTTTCCAGTCTCACAGCCCGTGAAGCCAAAGTCCTCAGAATGCGTTTCGGTATCGATATGAATACCGACCATACGCTGGAAGAAGTCGGCAAACAGTTTGACGTGACCCGTGAGCGCATTCGTCAGATCGAAGCTAAAGCCTTGCGAAAGCTGAGACACCCGACCCGTTCGGATCATCTGCGCAGCTTCCTGGACGATTAATCGGTTCACTCAGGTTCCGCTGGTGTACTCTGGCTCCGCCCTGCGGGGGAGGAGTCTGGCTGGCTCGGACACGCCCGTGAACCCATCCATGGGGGGCTCGTCGCCCGCCATCCATGGGGGGCGACGGTCCGCTCCAGCCAGACTCCTCCCCCACAGGGCTGACTGAGGCGTTGCGGGTGGACTTGTGTACAACCGCTGCGTTAGACCCCAGCGATCAACTCCCCGCTCAATTCCAGCACTACCGGGCAATGATCTGAGCCCATTATCTCGTTATGAATCTCTGCGCTGATAAGACGATTGTGCAGTGCTTTTGACGCCAGAAAATAATCGATTCTCCAACCGACATTGCGAGTACGCCCCCCGGTTCGCATACTCCACCAGCTGTACTTCACTGTGTCTGGATAAAAATGTCGGAAGGTATCAATGTAACCCGCGTCAATCAGATGATCCATGCCATCAATTTCGACCTGGGTATAACCGGCGCTTTTATTGTAATTAGCTTCCGGTCTGGCGATATCAATGGGCCGATGGGCAACGTTCAAATCGCCACCGATAATTACCGGCTTCTGTTTTTCCAGCAGCTGGATATATTTGAGGAACTCCTTATCCCACCGCTGCCGGTAATCCAGACGCTTCAGACCCTCCTGACCGGAATTTGGGGTATACACGGTGACCAGAATGAACTTGTCGAACTCGGCGGCGATGACCCGCCCTTCCTGATCATGCTCCTCGTAATCCATATCGTACTGGACTGACAAGGGCTCAACTTTGCTGAATATTGCGGTTCCGGCATACCCTTTTTTCACCGCCGAATTGGTGTACAGATGGTAACCCTTAATTTCCGCAACCGCCTCCAGCACCTGATCATCCTGGGCTTTGGTTTCCTGCAGACACAGCACATCCGGCTGCATCTGCTCAACAGAGATCTGGAAGTCTTTTTTGATTGCTGCTCGAATACCATTTACGTTCCAGGAAACCAGTCGCATAGTAATTCCGCTCTGCTTGATGGTGATTAATGTCGTCGCTCTATGTAAATGTTATTCAAACATACAGCGGTTAAAACCCAGCGAGATTAAAACATATCGAGCTGGATAGAAGAATCGCTGCCTCGCACCTTAATCAACTGAGGCACATGCTGCGGTTTACGAAACTGAGAGCTATCAAGCGCTGCAAACCGTCCGGCCCGATCAGCAATCCCCAGCTTACGCACCGCCGTGTCGAAACGCTGCTGAATCAACTGCGCCCAGATACCTTCGCCACGCATTCGGGTTCCAAAAGCGGAATCATAATCTTTGCCACCGCGCATATCGCGTACCCGGTTCATCACCCGCTGAGCCCGGTCGGGAAAATGCGCCTCCAGCCATTGCTGAAACAACGGACTCACCTCCCAGGGCAGGCGCAGGATAATATAGCCAGCACTGATGGCCCCTGCGTCTGCTGAAGCCTCAAGGATGCGCTCAAGGTCCTGATCAGTAATGAAGGGAATAACCGGCGCAATGTTAACGCCCACCGGAATACCGGCTGCGGTAAGTGTACGAATGGTCTGCAACCGCCGTGTTGGTGAGGTCGCCCGCGGCTCAAGGGTGCGGGCAATTGCATGATCCAGAGTCGTCAGCGTAATGGTAACAACCGCCTGTTGCTGTGCAGCCATGGGCGCCAGGATGTCGATATCGCGCTCGATAAGAGAAGACTTGGTAATCAGCCCGACTGCCTGCCGACATTCACTCATCACTTCCAGCACTTGCCGGGTCAGCTGCAGTTTGCGCTCGCAGGGTTGATAGCCATCCGTGTTGACACCCAGCGCTATCGGTTCGGGTCGATAAGACGGGCTGGCAAGCTCGCGGCGTAACAGATCAGCGGCATTCATTTTTGCGAACAGACGGGTTTCGAAATCCAGACCTGGCGATAACTCCAGATAACTGTGCGTGGGTCTGGCGAAACAGTAGATACAGCCATGTTCGCAGCCACGGTAGGGGTTCAGAGACACCTTGAAAGGCAGATCAGGTGAGTTATTACGCGTCAGAATGGACTGCGCCAGCTCTTCAGTTATATGCGTCTGCGCCGGCATTTTCCGGGGATCAGTATCGTCTTCAAACCGCTCCCAGCCATCATCAAAGTCTTCGCGCAACTGCTTTTCAAACCGACCTTGAAGATTCGATACCGCGCCGCGGCCTTTCTGTGCGTTGATCCTGCCTGGGGGAATATTCATAAGCCACCTTAAACTGTATGGATATACAGTATACGAAGGAGGTGCATGAGTCAAAGATCAATTCCTTGACTCTTCCAACGGATAAGCAGATTTGAAACCATGATTCGAGAGGTGGTTCAGTTCTGAGATGACTGTCCACACACAGCACGAAACCCTGCCGCTACAAACGGAATCATATGCTCATAGGCCGCATCAAAATCAGATGAAAGGCATTTGCCTTTTGAGAGCTTGTCGATACGACCGGTCTGCGCCAGAGTCAACGTCAGAGCGCCGGAAAGGTAGTGGTAACACCAATAGATATTTTCATCGGTAGCGCCAGGCAGTGCCGTGCGCAGCGCCTCAATAAACTCTTCAACAAGCTTATCGTACATACGCGGCATCATTTCCTGGCTCCAAAAAGGTGAGGCCATAATGTAAGCCAGCAGGGCCAGATAATTCTTCCAACCAGCATCGCCGGTTTGTTGAGCCATCTTCAAGGGCAGCAGAAACGCCTCAATAATCTGTTCAATGCTTTGATTTCGACCGCCATCCTTTTCCTGACTGGCATACAAGACTTCACGCCTTGAACTGTTGAGCATATCCGCACGGCGCATGAATACCGCATCAAAGACTTCACGCTTTTTTCCGAAGTGATAACTGGCCAGCGCAACATCCACTTCCGCGCCATTGGCAATCTCTCGCATGGTCACGCCATCAAAGCCATGCAGCGCAAATAGGGCCTCAGCGACATCCAGAATGCGGTCACGCTTGCTGGTATTAGGTGCGCTCATTCATCATTCTTCCACAGCCAGTGTTGATGGTCGATAAGGTAGCATACTTGCGAATTCAACGCATGTTGAATTACACTCCTGAAACCGATCGATTATAAAAAAATCAATGTACCACGGAGATTCAATGCTTAGCGCCCCGGAATATTTCACTTATGGTCTCATGTTCCTCTATGTGATCGCAGTATTCTGGTTGTCGTGGATTGGCATGCGACGAACCCGCGATATTCAGAGTTTCTCGATCGGAAATAAGGACATGAGCCCCTATGTGGTCGGTATGACTCTGGCCGCCTCAATCGCATCCACGTCTACCTTTGTAATCAATCCGGGCTTCATTTATGTCCATGGGCTGTCAGCTTATATTCATTACGGCGTTGCTGCCCCGCTCGGCATACTGTGTGCGTTCTGTCTGCTGACTCGCGGTTTCCTGCGGGTTGGTGAGGACAATAAGGCCGCCACTATTCCAGAATGGATTTATCACCGCTACCAGAGCCGCGGCTTCAGCCTGTTCTTCACCTTCATTAATCTGCTCTCGGTGACCTTTGTGGTGCTGATCCTGGTCGGCTGCAGCACGCTGATGGCCAGTCTGTTTCCGATATCAGAACAGACCGCGATGGTGGTGGTTCTGCTGTTTGTTTTTTCCTATGTGATGATGGGCGGCACCTACGCTCACGCTTACACCAATACCCTGCAGGGATTGATGATGCTGGGTATTGCCGGCTTTCTGTTTATCTATGGCCTGAAGTATTTTGATGGTGGCATCACCCCTGCCCTGCAAAGTATCGGTGATGAATACGCGTCGATGTTCAATGCTGACAGCGACCTGTACTTTGGATTTTTCTCGGTATTTCTCAGCGGATTCATTATCACTTTTGCACTGATGCTGCAGCCGCATATTTTAACCAAAGTGCTTTACCTGCGCAGCGATCGTGATATCGGCAAATTTATTTTCACCACGGTTGCGGTGGGTACCTGTTTTACTTTGATGCTCAGCCTCGGTTTTTACGCGCGTCTGGCCGGTGTTGAAGTTGCCTCTCAGGATGCCGTGGTCAGTACCTATCTGCTGCATGAATTTTCGGGGTCTGTGTGGGGGCAATATGCTCTCGCGCTGATTATGATTACTCTGCTGGCTGCTGGCATGAGTACGCTGGACGGTATTCTGGTATCGCTGTCCGCGATAGTCGTGAAGGATATTGTGATACCGATTTACGGCCATGCTGACAAGGGACTGTTGTGGTCGCGGATAGTGCTGGTGCTTATCGGCGTAGCCGGTGCAGTTATTGCGTGGAATCCCCCGCCCCTGATCGGCCTGTTTGCTCAGAAAGGCGTTTACGGGCTGGCAGCCGCATCACTGGTGCCCATTCTGTTCGGCGTACTGATTCGCGGGGTCATTCCCTTGTGGATAGTCGCCACCGCCGCCGGTATTGGACTGTTTACGCATTTATATCTGAACCTCATTCAAGGCATTGCCAACCCTGCAGTATCTGCCAGTTATGCGATCCTTCTTTCCGCCGCTTTTGCGCTGACCAGCCTCGGCATCACCTGGCTCTATGCCAGAAACCGCCCTCTGCTAAAAGCCATAGAAATAATATCTGACTGAACCCGCTTGACTTTTCAACAGGCGTTGAATATTCTCGACCCTGAAACTCAACGGCTGTTGAATTTATCGATCCAGTTCGACTAAACGCTCAAAATAAAAACGCTCAACTTTAAAGGGCCATAAGAAATGAAAAACGACTACAAGAGAGGGTATACGAGTATTGGTCTGGTGTGCGTCGCTGCGTTACTGAGCAGCGTGCCAGGGGTAATTATTGCTGCCGAACCAGGCGCGACTATTGAAGAAGTTGTGGTAACCGCCAGACGCCGTGCGGAAAATCTGCAGGACGTCCCGATTGCGGTAAGTGCCTTCAGCGCTGTGGCACTGGAACGTGAAGGTGTCGCCGATATTACCGAGTTGCAGCAGCGCCTGCCAAATACCACATTGCAGACCAGCCGCGCCACCAACTCCACGCTGACCGCCTATATCCGCGGCATCGGTCAGCAGGATCCGCTCTGGGGCTTTGAACCTGGCGTTGGTATCTATGTCGACAATGTTTATATCGCCAGACCACAAGGCGCTGTGCTTGATATTCTCGACGTCGAAAGTATAGAAGTATTGCGCGGACCGCAGGGCACGCTGTATGGCAAGAACACCATCGGCGGCGCACTGAAGTACCAGACCCGGCGGCTGAGCAATGAACCCGTTTTTGATATCAACACGCGTCTGGGTAATTACAATCAGCGCGACATTATGGTGTCCGGTTCAGTGCCGTTGATCGCAGATAAACTGTATATCGGCGGCGGTGTGGCAGTAATGGAGCGCGACGGTTTCGGAGAGTTTCGCAATACCGGCGACGACAATTACAACAAAGATCTCAAATCAGCCCACCTGAAAGTGGAGTGGAATGCGAGCGACAATGTGTTCGTGACAGTAAGCGCAGATCGCACTGAAGATGATTCGAACCCACGTGGCGGCTACCGCCTGACACCCAGTCTGCTTACCGGTCAAACGCCATACAGCAATGTGTTTGACAGCGATACCAGTCAGCCGAACCTCAATGAGGTTGTCACTCAAGGTGTCTCTGGACAGTTAGCCTGGCAGATTAATGAGCAGTTCGAATTCAAATCGATTACCGCAAAACGAGAAGGTGATACCTACGGTTTTATTGATTTTGATGCAACGAAGATCAACAGCTTCGACGTCCCGGCGCTGTATGAAGATGAACAGTTCACTCAGGAATTCCAGCTCAATTACAGCAGTGGTCCACTGAATGTGGTCAGCGGTTTGTACTATTATCAGGGTGATGCATGTGGCGCCTTCGGTGTGGTCCTGGGCCGTAACGGAATCACCCTGGAAAATGGTGGCTGTGTTGATACTGAAAGCTTATCTGCGTTCGCGCAGGCGAACTATGAGTTCAGTGAAGCATTCTCCATGAGCTTTGGTGGACGCTACACCAGCGATGAAAAAGAGGCCGATGTCTACCGGCACGTTTTCCTTGGCACCAAACTTCCCAAGCAGACTGTCAACCCGCTGGTCGTACAATCTGACTTTACCGGCAAAGAGAAGTGGAATGAGTTCTCTCCCCATATTGGCGCACAGTATCGTTTTAATGATGACGTGATGGCTTATGCATCGTATACCAGCGGTTTTAAATCTGGCGGTTTTGATATGCGCGCCAATCAGGCAATAAACCCACGCGCCAATGAGCCGTTCAATCCCGAGATTGTGGACAGCTACGAGATCGGGGTGAAATCAACCCTGATGGATTCGCGCCTGAGATTGAATGCTGCCGCTTTCTTCAATGACTATCAGGATATGCAGGTGACGGTGCAACGCGCAGTCGGTTCAACAGACTTCGCATCGCAGGTGATCAACGCCGGCCAATCAGAAATGCGTGGTTTTGAATTAGAAGCGGTTGCTGCGCTGACTGACCGCCTGAGCCTGACTGCCGTGCTCGGTTATATTGATGCGGAGTTTATAGAACTTGAAACCTTCGATCCTGCACTTGGTCGCCTGGTAGATGTCTCCGATGCATGGGTCATCTCCAACACACCAAAATGGAACTCTAATGTGGGCGTAAATTACATTACTGAAATTGCGGGCTGGCAAAGTAACTGGCAGGCCAACGTAACTTATCGAGATGAAACCCACATCTTCGAATTGCCCAGTGCACTGGATGAAGGAAGTTACTCATTGGTTAATGCCAACATTGTGTTCACTTCACCTGGGGATAACTGGACAGTCGGATTGCACGGAAAAAATCTGACCGATAAAGAATATCGTGTTGCGGGATACAACTTTCCGGCTACCTTTGGCCCAACTGGCAATGTGATTAGACCCGGACTGGGTGGTGATGATACGGTGACGGCGTTCTACGGAAATCCGCGCACTGTAGCGCTCTCAGTAGGCTACCGTTTCTGATCGCAAATTGCGGGGGCAGGCAGGCTGCTGCTCCCGCATACAACCCCAACTTCAAGAAGTAGTTTATGACTGATTTTGCTGATGTCTGGTATAAAAGCAGTGATGGTCTGAGCCTGTATGCACGCGATTATAAACCGGTGGGCGAAGCCGCCGACACAGACATTACTATTGTCTGCATCCCGGGCCTGACTCGAAATTCAGCCGATTTTCATGAACTTGCCCTGCACCTGCAGCACAGCTACAGAGTTATCGCTGTCGATCTGCGTGGTCGCGGACGCTCAAGCTACGACAAAATATCTTCTAACTACAACCCCGCTACTTATGTGGCTGATATAGCCGCTTTGATCAAAGGCCTGGAGCTCAGCAGCCTGGTGTTTATTGGCACCTCACTTGGCGGGCTTCTCTCCATGTTGATCAGTGCGACCCGACCCGATTATGTGAGAGGGATGATCATCAACGACTTTGCACCCGAGATTCTGCAATCCGGTTTGAGCCGGATTCAATCCTATGTGGGAAAGGCATCACCGGTTCAGGACTGGGATGCAGCGGTTGCACAGGCAAAACAATACAATGGCAAAGAACTGCCTGATCTTACGGACGAGGGTTGGCTGGCATTTGCTCGCAATGTTTATCGCAGCGATGCTGAGGGAGTGCCAGTACTGGATTATGACCCCGCGATCTCAGAGCCATTTACCAGCCGCGAAGGCAATGCAGAACTGGCTACCCTGTGGCCGGTCTACGATGCCTTACCACAGGTACCGATCCTGCTGATCCGTGGCGAATTATCAGACATTGTATCCAGCCAGTGCGTAACAGAAATGCAGCGGCGCAGACCGAGCCTGCAATACGCCGAAGTACCCGGACGAGGTCATGCGCCTTTACTGAATGAACCCGATGCCGTGCACGCAATGGATCAGCTGCTACAGCTTGTCTGAGTCACAGTGTTGTGGCAGTTTTACAATTGCCGCCACATTTTCTGATGCTCGATGCTCACTTCGTTGAATAATGGACCTGAAGGTTCATATCCCAGTTTTTCATAAAAACCTGTTGCACTTGTTCGCGCATGCAGCTCCACAGTCTGCACTCCACGCCTCCGAAGAAAGTCTTCAGTTTCTGTTACCAGCACCTGCCCGATGCCCTGTCGCTGGGAATCCATGACTACAGCCATCTGTCGAAGTTTAGCGGTTGTCGGAGTGAGTGGATGTATGACAAGACAAGCAAGCAGGCTGTCCTGTTCTTTGGAAAACAGTCCAAAGTGCAACTGTTGATTCTCTCCGCGCAAATCCTCCTGACTTAAAGACAGGCCCAGCGGCTGCCTGAGCACCTGCTGTCGTAATGCCAGGCAGAGCTCATACTCCGCTGATCCAAACTTAATCTGACAGAAGCGCATGTTCTATCGTGCTGCAGGCGCAGGCAGTATTTTCAGTAAAGGTGCACTGACCCCTTCTATACCTGCCAACCCCAGAGTTAACAATAACGCCACCTGTGGACCAAGATGCGAATTAACCGGAGAGAACCACTCCTCAGGCGAATGAGCACCGCCACCACTGCCTCCACCCCCGATAGTTATCGCAGGCACGCCAAGCGACATCGGAATGTTGGAGTCAGTACTGGAAATTCCCAGACCCTCCAGCGCTATCCCCGCTGCACCAAAGGCCAGCGCAGCCACTTGAACGATAGGACTCTGCGGATCTGTGCTACCCACCGGACGATCTCCGATCAAACGGAATTCAACGCTGATCTCACCATTATTGTTCCAGCGAGCATTTTCCTCAGCAACCGCTTCCACTGCAGCCGCTTTGGTCTGCTCTTCCAGTGCTGCAAGTGCAGCCACATCATTTGAACGCATATCCAGCGCAAACACCGCATCAGCTGCAATGGAATTCACCGAAGTGCCCCCCCCAACAGTACCCACCGTAAACGTGGTTTTAGGATCATCTGGCACTTCCAGATCGGATATTTTAGTAATCGCTCTTCCCATCGCATGAATCGCACTGACCATACCGAAAGCCCCGAACGAATGCCCACCCGGACCCGTGAAATGAAATTCGAAGCGGCGACTGCCAGTTCCGCCCGCAGTAATTCTGGTAAGCCCGGAGCCATCAATTGAGACAAAACCGTCTATCCCCGGATGGTCACGAAAAATCGCCTTTATCCCGCGCAGATCCCCAGGTCCCTCCTCACCCACATTGCCAATGAACATGATATCGCCAACCGTGGAAATACCGCTGTCATTGATCGTGTCAATGAGCGTGAGCAACACGGTCAAACCTCGACCATCATCACTGATGCCTGGCGCATAATAGCGGCCATCTCGAAGCTCAACGCTGACATCTGTCTCAATCGGAAACACGGTATCCAGGTGAGCCGCAATAGCAAACAAAGGCCCCTCCCCGGTGCCTTTGCGAATGCCAACCACATTGCCTTCGGTATCAATATACGCATCTGGCAAACCGCGAATGCGCATCTGCTCAAGGTAATATTCAGCCCGTACCTGCTCCATAAAGGGAGGCGCTGGAATCTCAGTGATGCGGATCTGTTCAGCGATGGTTTCCGCTTCATTATCGGCCATTGCTTGCAGTGCTGCTGTCACCCGGCTGTCAGCGGCGATGCGCTCGAAACCTTCTCTTACTGCGTCGGATATCGGCACCGGATTCGGTTGTGCGCTGGTGTTGCAGGCCATCAGTATCAATCCAATGCCGCACAGTACTTTTTGAATGTTGTTCAAAGTGTGGTCCTCTCTCGTTTGTGTGCACGGATTGTAGCACTCAGCAGCTGCAGAACGGCTACCGCGACGACAGGGCCTTATAAATATTTTTATTCAAATAGCCTGCGCAGACAATCCAAGCCGTGTTTGCCCCCGTACAACCCAGTGATTACCGAGTCAAAACAGCAGCCTTGGGCCCCTGACATAAAGCAGGCTGGCAAGATCCATACAATCCATTATCTCCTGTTTATGAATAAGGCTATTTTTTGATGATACGTTTATACCATTCCTTAAAAGTCATCGGCATTATTCTGACCCTCGTTGGCGGGATGGGATTGGCGCTTGGTTTTATCGGAATGATCAATCTTGATGTGTTTGCGTTCGGCATCACTGCCGGCGTTAGAGTCGTCGGAACCGTGGCTATAACGGGCTGCCTGCTTTCTGCAATTGGTTGCTTTGGACTCGAGTTCAATAATTTATCGTAATCTACTGATGGGGATTTTATGTTTAAAACATCTGACTTTTTTATCATTCTGGCTGTGATGATTTCCTTCATTATCTCAGCGTACCTGTGGTTCGTGCTGAACGATCGCGAGCAGGCTATTTTTACTGCCATTTGGATTCCATCCATCTTTACCTTCGGAATTTACTTCAAATTGTGCGCTCTGATGAGTAGGACAAAAAAATGACCTTTGACCTGATATTTCCCGCAATGCTGGTTTTCTTGCTGATGATGGTTGGCGTAGTCCTGACCGTCATTGAGTTTAACAAGCTCGAGAGAGAAGAATCCGAACGAGAAAAACGCTCCGAGGCAGGTCGTCCTAAAAACAACGAAATGTCATGACAGCACTGCGTATATTCTATGATGGTCAGTGTCCTCTTTGCGCAATGGAAATCAACCATCTGCAAAAACTGGATAAAACAGGTCAACTGGATATTCAGGACATCACTGCTGCCGATTTTTCCGTCAGATTCCCCCACATCGATCAACAAGCAGCTGACCGCATCCTGCATGGTGAGTTGACTGACGGCAGCATGATTTATGGACTGGATGTCACGTGCACAGCCTGGCAGCTGGTGGGCAAAGGTCACTGGTTCGCATTTCTACGCTGGCCGCTGATCCGTCCAGTCGCTGACCTTGCTTACCACTTTTTTGCACGCCACCGTCATCGTATCTCAGGCTGGTTTGGCCGCAGAGATGTATGCGATGAGCGCTGCAATAAACCGTAAGCTTAGAATGCGCGGCGACTGTCCTGATCGGTTTGCAACGCGTACTGGTGTCCCGCAGGGCTGAGGTCTAGACTGCGCAGCTCGTTGTCTGTCCAGTTAAACTAAGGGCTGGCAACTTTGCCAACTGAGCCTTATAATTGCCCGCTTCTCGATTCCGAGATGTCGGGCCTATAACTCAGTTGGTTAGAGTAGCGGACTCATAATCCGTTTGTCCCTGGTTCGAGTCCAGGTGGGCCCACCAAAATTCCTTGTTTTTCAATAGCTTAAAATCCG
>JBDNGQ010000033.1:0-28118 GCA_041689205.1 Pseudohongiellaceae bacterium
AAACTTAAATATATTCGACTCCAAAGTCACTGACCCATTCCTTGATAAAGATGTACGTTTTAATGGCCGAGGTCGGGCTTCGATTGGTTTCAGGCATGATCTGCCAGCGATAAACCTGAATTATGGTTTTAATTACAGCTCGAATTTCAATGGGGGTCAGAAAAATATCGATATCGATACGGTGGAACAATACTCGTCACAAGCCCACTTGAGCCTGTTCGTGTCCAAAGTAGCCTTCGACAATATTACCTTCCGGCTGGAATCAATGAACACTCTCAGTAGTAAGTCCTGCCGGGAGAGAACGCGTTATGCGGGAACTACGGCGGCAGGACATGTTGATGAAATAGAAAATTCCTGCAATGGCAGTGGTCAGAAACTGGCGCTCAAAGTACGCACCACCTTCTGATTAAGCAGCTGATACACTGCCTGACCCGACCCCTTTGGCAGTTTTCAGCGCTTCACGAAAATCAACATATGCTGCCAAGGCAGAAAATCCAGAGTATCGTCCCAGTCCAGATCGAATACGGCCATCTCCTTTACAACCTGCTGCTCGGTCATCTTATGCAACGGTCTGATCGGCACACTGGGATCCTCGCCACGGTACTCAACAAGAATCAGTCTGCCACCTGGTTTCAGCGCTTTATAAATGCCTTCAAGCATTTCATAAGGATGGGAAAATTCGTGATATGCATCCACTAACAACACCGCATCCACGGAGTTGTCCGGCAGATTTGGATTATCTATCCGGCCCTGAATACTTTCGACATTTAAGATCTGCGTTTCGCGCTTACGCTGCTCAATCATCTCCAACATTTCTGGCTGTATATCCACAGCCAGTACTTTACCCTGCGGGACCAGACGAGCCATGCGGAATGAGAAGTATCCAGAGCCGGCACCGATATCGGCCACAATATGATCCGGCTGCAGCCCCATATTAGCGACAACTTCATCCGGCATTTCTTCATGTGTGCGTTGCGGGCGTTCCAGCCAGTCAGCGGCCTGATGCCCCATTACGCCAGATATTTCTCTGCCCATATAGAACTTACCCGTGCCACCCTGACTGCGCTCTGGCGCATAAATATATCCTGGGTCATTTTCGGCAGCCTGCGCAAAAGAAGAAAACAGCATTACGAATACGAATATCGGCAGCGATCGTGATATATACGGCATCTGGCAACTCCGGGAAAGGCGGGACAGGAAGCAATTGATTGTACTAGAATACTGACCCGCATCAAGTGGCTATAACAAACGGATGGAGCAGGAGATTAATGCAATGAGCAAGGTATTGGAAGGCGTTCGTGTATTGGATTTTGGGCGCTATATCGCTGGTCCATTTTGCGCGAGCCTGTTGTCTGATCTGGGTGCAGAGGTTATTCGTATTGAGAAAATTCAGGGCAGTGAAGATCGCTTCCTGTCGCCGATTACCGAATCCGGGGATGGCGCTCTGTTTATGCAGATGAGTCGCAACAAGCTGGGAATGACCTTGAACCCTATGAAGCCGGAAGGCCAGGAGGTTCTACGTCGCCTGGTAGCCACTGCAGATGTGGTTATTGCCAACCTGCCCCCGGATACACTTGCTGCTATGGGGCTGGATTATAAAAGTCTTCAGGCCATTAAGCCGGATATTATTCTTACTATGATTTCCGCGTTCGGTAGCGGAGGTCCATACAGTAACCGGGTTGGTTTCGATGGTCTGGGCCAGGCTATGTCTGGAGCCATGTATTTATCAGGAACACCTGAACAACCGGTCAAAGCCTATCCACCATTTATTGACTATGGCACCGCCAGTCTTAGCGCCTTTGGCACCATGGCAGCACTGTTTGAAAAACAAAAAACCGGCAAAGGTCAGGTTGTTGAAGCGTCGCTGTTCAGCACCGCACTGACCATGATGAATGGAACACTCATAGAGCAGGCGATGCTCGGGATTGACAGGACAGCAACCCTCAACCGTTCACAAACCTCCGCTCCGGCTGATACTTTAAAAACACTCGACGGCTGGGTGCTGGTGCAATCTGTAGGCGGTCCGCTGTTCGAGCGCTGGGTTGAATTAATGGACGAGCCGCACTGGCTCTCGGATGAACGCTTTAAACATGACATCAGTCGTGGCAATAACGGCGCCATTATCAGCGAAAGGCTAGCCGCCTGGTGTGCGGAGAGAACCTCTGCACAGGTGCTTGCAGCAATGGAGAAGGCTCGGCTGCCCGCAGGTCCGGTGATGTCACCACAGCAGGTTCTGGATGACCCGCATGTGGCGGCAAGAGGCATGCTGAAACCGCTCAGCTATCCGGGGCTGAAAAAGCCTGCACCGGTAATGCAACCGCCGATACAGCTTTCTGAGACTCCGGCAGAGATACGCCACCGAGCCCCAACTCTGGGCGAACATACTCAGCAGATACTGGAAGAACTGGGATACTCTGCCCAAGAGATATTAGCACTGCGAACTGCACGTGCAGTTTGAGCGTTTCACCAGGGAGCCTCTGAATACTATTTCAGCAAAAAACCCTGCTGTGCCAAAAACTCACGCATATGCGGCCGTGCCTTCTCACTGAGGAGGCCGGCCACCTGCTCAGTCCAGCGGATGCCATGTCCGCCTCCCGTGCGCAGCCTGTAGTATTCGCGCACATGCTCGTCATAAGCCGAAATCAGCTCCGCATCGCCCGTTTCGCCATAAACTTCGTCTTTAACGATGACTGACAGAGGCAGTCGCGGCTTAATCTCAGGGTTCTGATCTGGATAACCGAGGCATAGACCAAAAACCGGATAAACGCCTACAGGCAGTTGCAGAAGGTCAGACACTTCACGGGGATTATTACGAATACCACCGATATAGCAGATGCCCAAACCAACTGATTCGGCTGCAGTGACTACGTTTTGCGCCATAAGTGCCACATCGACTGTCGCTATAATAAAATGTTCGGTGTAATCCCCTGAAAACGGCTTTTCGTATTGTTCGCAGGCATTGCCCCCGCGTTTAAGATCAGCGCAGAACACCAGAAATTCCGCCGCAGTTTCTACATAAGGCTGATTGCCAGCATAGGCTGCAAGCTTTTTTCGGCTTTCAGGATTGCGGATCCGGATAATGGTAGCCCCTTGTAAAAAGCTTGAGGTCGCCGCCCCCTGCCCGGCTAATAATAATTCGCTGAACAGTGTCCCTTCAATTTTCCTGTCAGAAAACTTACGGATGCTGCGATGTGATTTCAACAATTCAATAACAGAGTTCATAGTTCCAGAGCCGCCGCCTGAAGTATTACATGATCAAGGAAACCAGGAACAACATCGTTGGCAATGGATGTTTCTGCGTTAAAGAGTACAACCAGCGCAAGATCCTTCTCGGGAATAAGTACTAATTCGGTACGAAAGCCTCTGACACCGCCGCCGTGATGAACAATTCGCATGCCGGCATAGTCGAATACCCGCCAGCCCAGCCCATACCAGGCTTTCTGAACTTTTGGCCAGCGGTTGAAATAGCTGCCTCGCGGTGTTTCAACCACTGGAGTGTGCTGCACATCCAGCAGTGCTCTCGGCAACACATCAGGAAAAGCACCCAGATTCGCCTGAGCCCAGCGACTCATATCCAGGATGCTGGCATTGACACCGGAAGCGGGTCCCGTGGTGTAGTAAGCTGAATTTGTGCTTGCCACCTTCCAGGCACCGTTTGAGCGCTGATGAGGTGAACTGGCATTGGCATTAGCGAGGTAGTCCTCAAGGCTAAGAGAGGCGGTGTTCATTCCCAGCGGTGTAAAAATATTATCTTTCACGAATTGTTCGTAGGTTTTGTGGGTACGCACCTCAACCACATCGGAAACCAGTGAAAACACTACGTTTTGATAACCATAACAACGGCCGGGTGCGCAAACCACAGGTATCTCGTGGAACTTTTCCTGAATTTTCTGATAGCTGACACCCGCATCCAGCATGTTTGAATAGGCGTGAGGCATAAGTCCGCTGGAGTGACTCATGATATGTCGCAGCGTAAGTACCTGAGAGCTGGCATCAGAACCCAATTTATGTTGCGGCAGGATTTTTATCAGTGGTTCATCCCAGCCATAAGCCTCCTGCAGCACCAGTTGAGCTGCCACAGTACCTGCAAAAGTTTTTGACACTGAAGCAATACGGAAAATGGTATTACTGTCGACCGGGTCCGGTTTGCCTGCCGATCTCACTCCCCAGGTTTCCATCAGCAGAATTCCCTTCGAAGAAACCACTGCCAGTGCAACGCCAGGCAGAGCCATCTCATCGACCTGCTGCTTCAACCATGTCGTATAGGGGGTATAACTCTGCGGCATCTCCGGTAGCTCGGGTCGCACCAGAGCCGGCAGATTGCGTTGTATGGTTCCAGTTCCGTGACTGAGCAGGGTTATGCTGATTTCTTCGGAACCAGCCTGACTGCCTGATTGACCGTAACTAGTAACCTGAGCAATCAGCAAAAGAGCCGAGGTGATAACTGTGCTTTTGAGCAGGATTTGCCGACTGTTTCTATATTTAGCAGAAAACAAAACACTCTCCCTCGGGGTACGCCGATAATCCAGACCTGGCGGCGAAAGTAGCACGTCGACAATGCTTTGCAAAGAGCTAAACGAGGCATGCTAAACCGGTTTGCGATTTTACTGATAACAAAAAAAACCGATCCGGAAAACCCGGATCGGTTCAAAAGGCCCTGCTTGGAAGGGCCATACCTTGCTTACCTTGAACTACAACCCTTGAACTACACCTTGCTTACCTTCCAGTGGTTTCAAAAAACAGTCAATTACCCTCACGAGATGATTATCAACAGTGGACGTTAATCTCGAACAACTCCCAACGCAGTTAAATTATCTGATTGGAAGACTTCCTGATTAAATTCTCGCAGATCATTTATTCGCTGACGGTTTACCTCATGGATAACATCTCCTGGTCTAAGACCGGCTACCCAGGCGGGACTCTGCGGTGCCACATTGACTACTGCGACTCCGCCAGAGCTATGCGATTGTATTTGCGCACCTCGAAATAGAGGATCATTAAGCTGTCTCCCATCGGGAGTGCTGCCACCGCCTGATTGAGCCACATTTGAGTCGCCACCATTTCCTACAACAGCCTTGATCTGACGACGTTCTCCATCCCGATAAATAACCATATCGACCTCAGAGTCGATTTGCGCCAAACCAACGATGTTGCGTAACTCGCGGCCGCTGCTTATATTGCGGCCGTTTACCTGCACAATCACATCGGACACTTCTATACCGGCCTGATCTGCGGCACTACCCGCCATTACTGCAACTATAAGGGCACCGTGATCAGCACCTGCATCCAACGTCTCTTCCAGTGTTGGGGTATGATCGCGGATTTGCACGCCAAGCTGGCCGCGTCGCACTTCACCATGCTGTTGCAGCTGCTCGCTAACCGCAGCCACCATGTTTGCAGGAACCGCAAATCCGACACCAAGATTTGCTCCGGTGCCTGAAATAATCGCGGTATTAATCCCAACCAGCTCTCCGGCAAGATTGACCAGTGCACCGCCTGAGTTTCCCATATTGATGGCGGCATCGGTTTGAATAAAATCCTCATAATTCTCGACATTAAGTCCGGCACGACCCAAAGCGCTGACGATGCCATACGTCACCGTTTGACCGATTCCAAATGGGTTACCGATCGCGACCACATAGTCGCCTACTCGCAGATTACTGACATCAGCTAACTTCAATGCCACCAGATCTTCAGCTTCAATCTGCAGTAACGCTACGTCAGTGCTGGGGTCACTGCCCAGGAGTTTCGCCTCAAAACGCCGATCATCTGTCAGCACAACATTAATCGTATCTGAACCAACCACCACATGATGATTAGTGATAATGTAGCCATTAGCTGCATCGACTATTACTCCGGACCCTGCAGAGCTGATCGGCCTTTCCGCAGCGCCTGGTCGCAGATCTCGCTCGTTAAAAGAGCGTAAACGGTCAGGCGTGCTGGCGGACCGGGTTGTTGTTATGTTAACTACAGCAGGAATCACGTCTTCCAGCATTGGTGCAAGAGAAGGAAGCTCGTTGTTAGCAGCTTGCGCAGGCAGTGAAATAAAAATTAATACAGCCATCATCAAGGCGAACAAATTCTGGCGCTTTAACCATAGTTGATTTTGCATTTCGAGCCTCCGATTATTTGCACCTTTAAGTAAAATGAGAACTACCTTGTAACCATGCAACGTTTATCAGGTTAACTTGCAGCCTGTGCTCTGTTTAGAGAGTGGGCTGCCCGGTTTAAACACAATACCGGCAGCGGAACTGTAAACACCTGAATATGCGGTGAAGTTAATATCCAGAAAATGTGAAGCCCGCACTTTTTGGGTTGCGAATGGTCTAAAATTGACAGCACGCTTTTCTGCCTCACAAATAGCGCGCGCCAGCGGTAAACGTGATACTTATAAAATGCTCTAAAAGAGAAGCCTTATGGCCGAATCAAATAAACATATTAACTGCACTGCCAGTGCCAGACTGTTGGCTGATTCACAGTTGGCGGCGCTGTGCAACCGGAATTTTCAGATAGCTCAGTGGTTTGTTGAACCAATGGCAAATCAGCTTCGATACCAAGGCACACAAACTGCGCAACCACAATCACTTGAACCCAGAGTTATGTTCCTTCTGTGCGTGCTGGCAGCAAATGCCGGCAATGTCGTCAGCAGGAATGACCTTATGACAGCACTGTGGCCAAAGGTTGTGGTGAATGAGAACTCACTGACCCGCGCAGTTTCAGAACTGCGTAAGGCATTGGAGATACCGGCCAATCCATCTGAGGGTACTGCGTTAATAGACACGATCCCAAAAAGGGGCTATCGCTTGAATGCGCTGGTTAAGTTCAGCCTACCAGTTGTTTCAACAGCAGGATTTGTCAGTGGACCCGCTGCATCTGCCAGCACAGTCCATCCATTCAGGTACCAATTGCGATTTGCACTGGCAGCATCGGTGGCAGTAATTTCAGCTTTACTGATCTGGCAGTTGCCAACAGGTTTTGACGGCCGGCCAGAGATGGTTGCCATCTCTGCCGTGGCCGGAGGGGCTGTGTCAAGGGCAGACGACACGGGGGCAAATGTTGTCAAAACCGGGAATGAACATATCAACCAGGCGGTTCATCCAGCGCAATCGGTGTTATCCGGCAACGGCGACTTGTTCGCATACGTCAGCTATAACGACGCAGGTTCGAGTTTGACCCTCGGTTCGCTAACTTCGTTTAGTTCACCCGTCGATATTTATGAGACAGAGGAGCTTATTTTTAATCTGCAGTGGTCGCCTGTGGACAATATTCTGATGTTTGCACAGACACCCCGGTTCAGCCCGGCAGCGCTTTCGCCTGACCAGAAGGCGGTGAGATTGGTGATGTTTGACGTTTCTACGATGTCCGCAACAGTTCTCAGCGGATATAAATCCGGTCCTGCATTGCAAGAACCTTTCAATCTGACCTGACGCAAACCGATAAATTCCGCGCAAAAAAAGCCCGGTCTGGACCGGGCTTTCATAAGCTGATTTACGCCTGGTGTCAGGCGTACTTTCCTAGCTCTTTACGCGCCACTACACGGCGATGCACTTCATCCGGGCCGTCCGCAAGACGCAGAGTCCGTTGACTGGTCCATAATGCCGCCAGCGGGAAATCCTGAGAAACACCAGCGGCACCGTGCATTTGAATAGCACGATCAATCACACGCAGTGCCATATTAGGCACTACTACTTTAATCTGAGAAATCGCATCACGGGCAGCTTTGTTGCCTATCGTGTCCATCAGATACGCAGTTTTAAACACCAGCAATCGACACATTTCAATTTCAATGCGGCTGTCCGCGATAGCATCATAGTTGCCGCCCAGTTCTGCCAATGGTTTACCAAACGCCTCACGACTAAGCGAGCGCTTGCACATCAACTCCAGCGCCTTTTCGGCAGCACCGATAGAACGCATACAATGGTGGATACGGCCTGGGCCCAGACGGCCCTGAGAAATCTCAAAACCGCGGCCACGGCCAAGAATAATATTCTCCTTTGGTACCCGCACATTGCTGAACCGAATATGCATGTGACCATGAGGTGCATCATCTCGACCGAATACCTCCATTGGGCGAACTACTGTCACCCCTGCGGCATCCATTGGCACCAGAATCTGCGATTGTCGGTTATGACGGGGAGCTTCTGGATCAGTAACGACCATGACTATCATGATCTTGCAACGAGCATCACCGGCTCCGGAAATATAGAATTTTTCGCCATTGATCACCCAGTCAGCGCCATCAAGCACAGCACTGGTGGCAATATTAGTAGCATCTGAAGAAGCGACATCGGGTTCGGTCATTGCGAAAGCCGACCGAATCTTTCCGGCTAGCAATGGCTTCAACCACTGTTCTTTCTGCTCTTCTGAACCATATCGCTCCAGTACCTCCATATTTCCGGTATCCGGAGCACTGCAGTTGAATGCCTCAGAAGCAAGCCTGCTGCGTCCCATAATTTCAGCCAGATGGGCATACTCAAGGTTGGAAATGCCTGCCCCACCCTGACTTTCAGGCAGGAAAAAATTCCATAAACCAAGAGCACGGGCCTTGGCTTTAAGGCTCTCCATGATCTCATCCTGCTTCGGCGTATGGGACCAGCGATCACCAACACTAACCTCTTCGTGATATTCGTGCTCTACAGCGGCGACGTCTACTTCTACGAAGTTGCGGATTTTCTCGCGAATCTCCTGCATGCTTTCTGATAATCCTAATTCCATCTTATTGCTCCACGGATAATTTAAATTTAAGTCTTACTGAGACATCAACAGGCTTAGCTCGCTATTGTGCCCCCGCCATCAATGACCAGGGTCTGGCCAGTGGTGAAACTGCCTGCAGCGGAACTCAGAAAAATTGCGGCTCCGGCAATTTCGTCAGGATCGCCGATACGACGCAGAGGATATCTGGATACAGTCTCTTTGTAGGTTTCCGGATTCTCCCAGAGCGCACGGGCAAAATCAGTTCGAATAAGACCCGGTGCTATACAATTCACCCTGATATTCTTTGGCCCCCACTCGACGGCAAGATTTCTTGCCATCTGCATATCAGCTGCTTTGGAAATACCGTAAGCACCGAGCGCTGTGCTGCCTTTCAATCCGGCAATAGAGGAAATGATAATAACAGCACCGCCTCCATTAGCCGCCATGCCTGGAAGTGCAAACTGACACAGACGATGCGCACTACCAATATTTGAATTCATTATTTTATCGAAAGCCTCATCAGGAATATCCTGAGAGGGGCCATAAAATGGATTCAAAGCTGCATTGATTACCAGGATATCAATGGGTCCATAATGTGCTTGAGTTTTGCTGACGAGTTGCTGCAACTGTTCTTTGTAATTGATGTTACAGGCTATCGCCACGGCTTCTCCGCCATTTACTCTGATCCCTGCAACGACGTCATCACAGGAGTCCTGATTTCTGCTGGATACCACCACTTTCGCTCCATGTTCAGCCATTCGTTGAGCTATCGCCAGTCCAATTCCCTTAGTCGATCCAGTGATTAAAGCTACTTTGCCCGTCAGGTCAAACAGATTCATTGCGTTTCCTTTTCTCTCTATACGCCCTCGCTGCGGGTATGTATCGCAGGGGGATCATGAGAATTTCTATTAGTTATAATGACACCCAATGTTATAAGTCAGCATTATAATAAACCAACCGCGACTCATTAAACAGAATAAATTGCTAGTTTTCCATCCAGGGTCTTGCTCCCTTGCTGATACTGGTTCCTCCATCAACCGGAATAACGACTCCATTAACATAGGCACCGGCGCGCGAACTCAGATAAAGCAACGCTCCCACAATGTCTTCCGGTCGGCCGACCCGCCCCAGGGGGCAGTCAGCCTCAATATCCACAATGAATTGTCCAATCACCTGATCAGCCATCTTCGATTCAAAAAAACCCGGGGCAATAGCATTCACCGTGATGTTGCGCGCTGCGATATCCACCGCCAGCGTGCGTGTCAGATGATGCACTGCAGCCTTGCTCGCAGAGTAGGCAAAAGTAGGAACACGCTGCACAATCGGAACATGCAGGCCGTCCATGGAACCGATATTTACCACCCGTGCTGGATCCTGCCTGCTGCCGGCAAGCTCCAGTAGATCGAGCAGATCCCGGGTCAGCGAAAACACTGCACTGACATTGGTATTAAGTACTTTCTGAAAAGCCTCGTCCGGATAATCGCTGATCTGGGCTCCCCAGTTTGCACCGGCATTGTTTACCAGTATTGAAAGACCTGCCGGCTCTTTGTCCCGCAAGTGCGCAACCAACTGCCGACGCTGGCCAGCATCTGTGACATCAGCAACTATTGGGATGCATTCTCCAAACCTGGAAAGCCTGGTTGCGGCATCCTCACATTTCTGCCGTTTGCGAGAGGCTATGTAAACCTTTACTCCGCTTTGCAGCAGACCCGTGGCCATCATGAAACCGAGTCCGCTGGAACCACCCGTTACCAGTGCTGTCTTCCCCTTAAGAGAAAACAGCGTTTTTACATCAATAGCATCATCCATTCGGCGAAACCCTCTTTGTAACTTTCTTATTCTTCTGCAATTTTGACTAATTGTTTACCAAAATTTTTACCGCGCAATAAACCTCTGAACAATTCTGGTGCGTTCTTCAAGCCGACTCCAATTGATTCGCGATATTTTATTTGCCCTTCAGATACCCAGGCACCAAGTTGTCGGGTAGCGTCCGGCCAGCGCTCAGCCCATTCGGTAACCACAAAGAACCGATGCTCGGGAAGTGGATCAGCCAATCGCTTGAGAATATGAAAAGGAGTTTCTGCCTTAGAAATATCTTCATCATTATAATTGGATACATAACCGCAGATTGGTACACGCGCGCCAGGATTTAACAGAGGAGCTACGGCTCTGGTGACATCACCACCGACATTTTCAAAATAGATATCTATTCCGTCAGGACATGCCCGCTTGAGCGCCTCATTCAGGCCACCCGCTTTGTAGTCTATGCACTCATCAAAACCAAGTTCCTCTCGCACATAGGCACATTTTTCACTGCCACCCGCTATTCCAACCACTCTAAGACCTTTTAACCTGGCAATTTGTCCAACGACCGATCCAACAGCACCTGACGCAGCAGCAACAACCAGAGTTTCGCCCGTTTTTGGTTTACCCAACTCAGTTAAACCAAAGAAAGCCGTTCGTCCAGGCATTCCGACCACACCCAGATGTGCTGAAAGTGTGCCATTAGCCAGATCGACTTTCATGATTCTTGGATCAGTAGCATCGGCAACAATCAAACTCTGCCAACCCATATGCGCAGTGACATAATCCCCCGGCTGAAATTTCTCAGAACGCGACTGTAAAATAACGCCAGCAGATTCGCCGGTTATCACCTCACCAATCTCAAGCGGTTTGGTATAGGATTTCATATCATTCATTCTGCCACGCATATAAGGGTCCAGTGACAACCAGAGTACCTTGATCAGTATCTGTCCTTCCTGAAGCGCTGCAATTTCAACCTCATCCAGTTTAAAGCAACTATCATCAGGTTCTCCGTGAGGGCGTTTTGCCAACAGCATGCGTGTGTTCTTCATAGCAATCCTTTAGTCCAGGTCAGATTTCCCGACAGCACCAAGTGCCGCCTCTGGGATTTTTCGAGTAAGGTACACTAACTAAATTGTCCAGAATTAACAACCTGAGGTCATTATGCACAAACCGTCAGTTCAGCAAACCAGCGCATATACTTGCAGCGAATGGTCAGGTTACAATTAGCAGGCCCACGCTCACCAAGCCGTCCTCTGGACTGACCTCATGAGGTTGACAGTGAATCTGCAATACCTGACAACAGCGCCATTAATTCGTCCGTCTGGGATCCTACGCAATTGGCCCACCTGCACGTCTATTCTCATAATAGGCGCGATGATCTGCCTCGGATTGACTGCTTCGGCTCTGGCAGCGGCTGCAACAGGCGATGATCTGGGACCCGACAGCCGTGCCGAACACTCCATGGAATACACTGCAGCAATCCAGCAACACCGTTCTACAATTGACGAATTACAAAGTAATCTGGGTCCTTTCGATACCCTTCTTATACAACCTGTTTCAGCTTTGACTGACCTGCTCATCGAAGCAGGAGACTTCAGTGAGGCGATTGAACTATTGGAACAGCAACTGCAGATTTACCGAATAAACTATGGCCTTTACAGCAGTCAGCAGATCGCATTGCTTGAGAAACTGATGAATCTGTATGTCCTGCGCCAGGATTGGGAAGCGGTCAGTGATCGGCTTCAGTACCTGTCATGGATATACAGCCGAGATGAGCGAAGCCCAGTGCCTGACCAACTGGCCGGACTCAAAAGGCTCCGTGACTGGCATATGTATGTTCTTAATAACGATCGCCCGGAGCGCGAAGCCGAACATCTTTTAAGTATCAGAGATGTGTCAGAAAAATCGTTAAATCTGGCCCTCAAGTATTACGGGGAAGATAGTCCGGCACTGATTGATTATATTTATGATCGAGCGCAGGCAGACCTGTATATAGCTTTGGCAATCATGCTTACTTCTGAGACCAGTCCTACTTTGATTACAATGACTGAAGGAGTGACCAGCACGGGTACCACCCGACTCAGCCGCCTGCGCACTGCGAGTGATTTTGAAGCAGCCTATGGTCCCAGAGCAAATACTGTTATAGACCGGTCTTTTAAAAACAATATGAGCAAACATTTCGCTCACATTTCTGCCATACGCGACTATTATGCCGATGCAGGAAACCAGGAAGCTGAAGCAATGGCTCTAATATACATGGGCGACTCCATACTCTTGCGGGATCAATATGAATCCAATCCACTGGAATTTTCTGGTCAGACTCGTGGCAGCAGTAATATAGGTTCTGCAATCCGTTATTATTCGGAAGCAACATCATTGCTAGCCGACAGTGGCGTTCCGACAGCGGATACAGATCTGTTTTTCAGCTGCCCAGTACTGCTACCGGTAAACATGTTTACACCTGCATTCCCAGCAAACCAAACGGACTGTCTGCAATTATCAGAAACCGAAGCTCTGGATCTTGGTGATGTTCATTTACTTGTTGATACAGTACCTGAGACTCAGCAGATATCCACACCAGCGACCACAGAATCTGAAACCGGAACCAGCTCAATTGTTCAATTCGCCGTACCGGGCAATGGACAGCCAAGTCGTATAGAGGTCATTGCGACTGAGCCTGATACCGTTAGAAATCGGGTTCAAGCCCGAACTATTGTAGACAGGCTCCAGTTCAGACCGGCAATAATAAACGGACGACCTGTACTTAGCGACAAAGTCACTATGCGTTTATTCCTTCCCGAATAATCCAGCCAAATTACTTTCGGCGTTTTTCCAGCACGATACCTTCGCCTATCAGCTTGTCGATCTGCTCAGCTGATATTCCATACTCATTCAGAATCTCGCGGCTGTGTTCGCCGAATCGGGGAGGCAATCTTCTGATAGAGCCTGGTGTGCGCGAGAGTTTTATAGGAATTCCGGTCATTTTGTACCAGTCTTTCTCAATACTCATATTCCTATGGATAGTATGGGGATGACTGACTACCTGAGCAGTATTATAAATCGGACCAGCTGGCAAACCTGCGGCCAACAGCCGTTCGCTGAATACGCTGCCATCTATTTTCATCAACCGTGATTCTATCTCAGCCTTTAACTCGTCTCTATTCTTAACCCGATCTGAATTGCTGATGAAACGCGCATCCTCAATCAGCTCAGCTGCGCTCAGCTCCTTACACAATTTAGCAAAAGCACCGTTATTGCCTGCGCCGATAAAAATATCTACAGTCCTGGTTCGAAAGGTATCGTAAGGGCTGATATTTGGATGAGCATTACCAGTAGCGACTGGAATAGTTCCTGACATATTGTAATTGATTATATGAGGATGCATCAGAGACACCGCACAGTCATAAAGCGTCATATCAATATATTGCCCGAGCCCGGATAGCTCGCGTTCCGCCAGTGCCATGAGAATTGCAACCGCAGAATACAACCCGGTGCCCATATCAACCATAGCCACACCCAGCCGTGTTGGATTGCTGCCTGACTCGCCATTCACACTGAACCAGCCCGCCATTGCCTGAACAATAGCATCATAACCAGGAAAACCGCCCAGCGGACCATCTGAACCAAATCCGCTGATGCGACAATGGATCAGCCGTGGGAACCTCTCCTTCAATACTTCTTCATATCCAAGGCCCCAACGCTCCATAGTGCCAGGCTTGTAGTTCTCCAACAGCACATCTGCACCATCCAGTAACTGCAGCAGCACTTCACGGCCCTCATCTCGGGTTAAATCCAGACCCATAGACCGCTTGTTTCTGTTAATGCCGATAAAATAGGCGGCGTCTTCATCATGAAATGGAGGGCCCCAGTCACGCACCTCATCACCTTGCGGCGGTTCTATTTTCAAGACCTCAGCGCCATGATCAGCCAATACCTGCGTACAGTATGGTCCGCCCAGAACGCGCGAAAGATCTATGACTCGTTTGCCGCGCAATGCACCTTCTTTTGCGGCAGGTTCGTGTTCTTTAAATATTGTCATCTAAAACAGCCTCATCTTATTAACTGTCGTGCAGTATCGCTGGCAGAAAAAATTCTGCAACCAGTAATGGCTTTCCAAATAAATAGAAAATTGACCTTCGCCCCCAGCCGTCTCCAGCTCTGGCCACCTCAAACTGACGACGCTGCAGCAATGGATGACGGAACAGGAACTCCCCAAGCGGTTTGTTCTGCAGCTTGCAGATACGCTGCAAGGGACCATGAAGACTATCTGCAGGTATAAGAGAATGTGCGGTTACCCAAGGCGTATTCATTCCTATCAGAACGACCTTTCTGGACCACATGTTTTCGCGCACGACGTGCTCATCGAAGCATCGAAGTAAAGCTGGGGAGTAATGGCGGCTCCAGGACTGGTCGAGCACTGACACACGAAATTCCTGGTGACTCTTTATCTTCAGGCGCTGAGTGAGCGAACCTGGATCAAGCAGCCATGACTTCCAATCGGCTTCCAGTCTGGGAAATGTCTGAGAAACAGACTTCCAGCCAAGGTCATCATCTGCGCAATGAAAGGGAACATTCGAATCAACAACAAGAGTTTTCTGTTGGTGACTGGAGTTAGGTTTATTCAACATTCCGACCTGTGATACAAAAAAGCTCCCGGTCAAAAATACTGACAGAGAGCTTTTTTACTGTATATCAACCGGGCAATTAAGCCCGGTCTTGTGATTACCTGGTACGTGGTACTTGTTGAGTTGCCGAGATAACCGTGACAACGCGACGATTAAGTGCCCGTCCGGCAGGCGTGTCGTTTGTGGCGACAGGTCTTGATTCGCCATAGCCCGTTGCCGTTACTCTCCCAGCTTCCAGACCAAACTCATTAATCAGAATATTTCTGACTGCATTCACTCGACGCTCTGACAGACCCTGATTGTATTCAGAAGTACCCGCTGAGTCCGTGTGGCCTTCAAGATTTGCTACCGTACCAGCATTAGCTCGCAGGAAGTCAGCTACTCGACGAATATCAGCAAGAAATTCTGGTTTAACCTCGGAACGGTCATAATCAAACTGTACCTGAAGGTCAATACGCTGAACCTCTTCTGTCATAATTGAGCAGCCTCGCGCATCTACAACGTGATTCCTTGGTGTATTAGGACATTCGTCTCTACTATCAGGAACACCGTCGCCATCGCTATCCGCTATAGCGGGCGCAGCAGGTTGTGCTGCTGGTGCCGCTGCTGGCGCAGGAGTTGGTGCTACAGCACTGCGCTGTGCTGGTGTTCCAAACTTGAATACCAATGCGGTTTCTACGCCAAGATCCAATGTTTTATCGTCAAAATCATAATATGAGCGGATACCAGTGCGCCAATCTATACCCTGGCCGACTTCCATTTTCATACCCATTCCAGCAGTAATGAGAGTCTGGCGATAGTCGTTGAAACGATTATGCCCAAGGCCCGCTACTACATACGGCGTCCATCTATCGGCATAGCGGGTATTTGAAGAGTAAATGAAGTCGAGACCCCACTGGTCCAGGTCGTCACGTCCCAGACTGGTATCCAGATTCATCTTTGTATAATTGATTTCCGCATCCCAGTTACTGGACAGGCCATAACCTAAACCAAAAGTGTATGAAGAATCATTGGCAGACTGCCGCTGATTATCAAATGTCAGTCGCTGGCCACCGATCGCCAGATGAAACTGTCCTTCGTCTGCAACAGACTCAAACGCCGGAACTAAAAGCACACCCATCAGCAGAGCCAGGCTCAGCCCTTTAAACGTATTTTTTCCCATGATGTATCCCTCTTATGTTTCTTGTTTCTAAAAGAACCGCTCGAACCCGTACCCCCGTCATGGAGATCGCCTGGCGAGAATGGCGTGACGACCTCTACATGGTCTGTGCGTTAAAACACAGACCCCATTGGTGAAGTTATTTTCGCGCGTGGAAGTATACCTGAAAATATTCTTTATATCTTATCGCCAAATGATTTACTTGCCTTTCCTGCAGAAAAGCAGCAAAGATGGCGATAAACTGCTCACTTGCTGTTCCCACCATTTCAAAACATGGCCTCGTTATGAATTTCCTTTTTCCACTCCTGTCATCACAGTGTAATATGCAATAGCTTAAATAGCGCTTTATCAATTGAACCCAGGCACCTGCAATTATGAACGATGCAACCATCCTGATAGTTGAAGATGAAGCTGCCATACGCGATATGATAAGCATTGCACTTGATGCGGCAGAGTTTAAAAGCATAGGAGTCGAAACCGTACATGAAGCATTGATTGCGATAGTTGATCAACGTCCGGATCTTGTTTTGCTGGACTGGATGCTTCCCGGTGGCAGCGGCATAGAACTTGCCAGGAGACTAAAACGTGATGAACTCACCGCGGAGTTGCCAATAATAATGCTGACCGCAAAAACTAGTGAAGACAACAAGGTGCAAGGGTTGGACATCGGCATAGATGACTATGTGACTAAACCGTTTTCACCCCGGGAGCTCGTTGCCCGTATTAAAGCGGTCTTACGTAGAACTAACACCGATTTTCAAGGTAAAGTATTACGTGCATTTAATTTGGAGCTTGATACCGCCAGTCATCGCATCACGATTAACCAGGCGCCCGTCGATATTGGACCGACGGAATTTCGTTTGCTGAATTTCTTTATGCAGCATCAGGAGAAAGCGTTCACCCGTGAGCACATCCAAAATCAGGTATGGGGAGGAAATGTTTACCTGGAGGAACGTACAATTGATGTTCATATTGCACGATTGCGCAAAGTACTTAATGTCAAATGTGAGGCAGGTGTTGATTACTCAAATCTGATTCAAACAGTGCGCGGCACCGGCTATCGATTTTCTACGAAATCCGCATAGCTTCGATGTCACGACATGACCTGACTTGCCGAGGGAACTCTTTTGTTGCATGAATGGCGAATCGTTATAAAGCAACTCCTTATTATTACCGCCCTTCTATCCATCGTTGGAATATTTACAGGCGAAGTTGCATTGGTGCTGGCAGTTGGGCTCGCGGCCTACCTGCTGCATACTCTTTTACAATTACGCCGTCTGAGTGCCTGGCTACGCAGCATCCCGAACAATCCACCACCTGAAGCACACGGTATCTGGGGTGATATATTCGATGCCATATACAGACTGCAACGCCGCGAAGCGCAGGCTGTTAACCATTTTAAAGGAATTATAGACAAGGCCCAGGAGTCCACTGCCGCGCTGAAGGTGGCCGTGGTCATGATAAGCAGCAAGGATAATCTGGAGTGGTGGAACAATGCTGCGGAGAAATTACTTGGATTCAAATCTCCACAGGACCAGCGTCAAGCCATAACAAATCTTATTCGCGAACCTGCATTTATTGAATACTTCCAAAACCAGAATTACAACACACCCCTGCAATTGGCGTCTCCTGTAAATTCCAGAACAATTTTGGAATTCCAGATTACGATGTTCGGTGCTGGAGAAAAACTGATAATGGTCAGAGACGTCACTCAGATATCCAAGCTTGAGATAATGCGCGCGGATTTTATTGCTAATGTCTCACATGAACTGCGGACACCAATTACTGTGATCTCTGGATATCTCGAAACACTGCTGGATCAACGTGACAGTGTCGCACCACGGTGGGTAAAACCGCTGGAGCAGATGTATCAACAATCATGCAAAATGGAAAATATAATCCATGATCTGCTGACACTCTCTCGTCTCGAAACAAACTCTCCTTCGAAGAAGCAGGCCGCTGTGCACGTCAACGCGCTGCTTCATGAAATTGTCATTGATGCTGAGCGGGCATTCTCACACAAAATGCACAACTTTGAAGTCCAGTGTGACTCCGATTACCACATCATCGGCAATACCCAGGAGATGTATAGCGCATTTTCAAATCTGGTACTGAATGCGGCCAGATATACTCCAGATAAAGGCGCCATTATTATTAAATGCTACGCGGGTTCAGAAGGTCTCATTGTTGAGGTTCAGGACAATGGTATGGGCATCGCTGCGCAACATATACCGAGATTAACCGAACGATTCTACCGTGTTGATGAAAGTCGGTCGACCGAAACGGGAGGAACCGGTCTGGGGCTGGCAATTGTGAAGCACAGCCTTGCTCGTCATAATGGAACATTGAGCATTTTCAGTGAACTCGGCAAAGGCAGTCGATTCATATGTCAGTTTCCTGCAAAGCGGATTGTTCAAGCACCAGCACCACAAGCAATTCTTGCTCGGGCAACAGACTCTGAAACCACTACTCCGCCTTAACCTGCTGCTCCATATTCGACAAACCAATATGGCGAACATCTGTACCCAATACAATGTAAACCACATGCTCCGCGATATTTTTAGCATGATCCCCAACCCGCTCAAGCGCTCTAAGCGCCCAGATAATGTTAAGAACACGAGTAATGCTGCGAGGATCCTCAATCATATAGGTGATCATTTCGCGCATCGCAGTACCATATTCCATATCAACATTAACATCTTCTTTAGCAACTTCCAGAGCAGCCTCTGCGTCGTAGCGGGCAAATGCGTCAAGAGCCATATGCACCATTTTCCGAACTCGCTCACCAATATGACGTATCTCAATATAGCCTTTCGAAGAACTGCCCTGTTCGGTCAACTCAATCGCCAGCCGGGCAATTTTAGCCGATTCATCACCCATACGCTCCAAGTCATTAACTGCTTTAATGATACCCAGAACCAATCTTAGATCACTGGCTGCCGGATGTCGGCGGGCAAGTATGCGGTTACAGCTTTCATCTATATTAATCTCCATATCATTAATAATCGCATCATTGTCGCGAACTTGTTGCGCGAGATTGCTGTCAGCACTTATCAATGCATCAATAGCATCACCAATCTGCTTCTCGACCATACCACCCATTTCAAGCATACTGCCCTTGATCTCTTCCAGCTCAATATTGAACTGCTGTGATATGTGATGCGCATGAATGCCAGCTTCAGTTTTCATTCAGACAGGTTTCCTTAAACGTAGCGGAGAGGTACCACATAAAGCGTATTTCGACAGCAGATACTAATCCTTGATTGTGACAGGATTGTGACGTAGACCGAGTCCACGCGTGCTATCAGCTCAATACTTAAGATGCATTCGGTGACTTGTTGACTGCAGAAGATAGCATATAATAAGGCACTTTCGGTTAGTTTTACTGATTTAAGTAAACCACACAATACTACATTAGTTGTATTCCTATGAGCAGTATAGCAAAACCACAAAATGCAGGCACAGGGCTGCTTAAGCTTTACCCGGCGGCTGATTTATCCGCGGCGGACCTGGCACCTGACACTAACGCTCCCGATTTGGGCAGCATGGATGACATTGATCTCGACAATAACGATCTGTATCTGAACAGAGAACTGAGTTATCTGCAGTTCAATCTACGGGTACTGGAGCAGGCAAAAAACTCTCAACACCCTCTGCTGGAACGGTTATGGTTTCTGCTCATTTTCAGTTCAAACCTGGATGAATTTTATGAAATACGGGTGTCCGGGCTGAAAAAACAATTAGATGGACGACAGCGCCCGGGGCCCGACGGCAAGTACCCGGAACAAATATTGTCTGAAGTTAATCATCAGGTCAGAGCAGCACTGGAAGAGCAGTACCGCATCTTGAATGAGGAATTGTTACCCTCCATGGCTAAGGAAAATATCCATTTTCTTCACCGCCATGAATGGAATGAAGATCTGGTCAAGTGGGCTCAGGACTATTTCCGTGATGAAATCGTGCCGGTAGTCAGTCCTCTTGGGCTTGATCCAGCGCATCCGTTTCCGAGACTGGTCAATAAAAGCTTGAATTTCATTCTTTCCCTGGAAGGAAAAGATGCGTTTGGGCGCGACAGTGGACTGGCAATCGTTCCAGCACCTCGCTCTTTACCGCGTCTGATTAAAATACCATCGCATATAATTAGCGAGGGTGATAATTTTGTGTTTCTTTCCTCGATCATTCACGCCCACGTACATGAATTTTTCCCTGGAATGACTGTGAATGAATGTCATCAGTTTCGGGTTACCCGGAACTCTGATTTGGAAATGTCTGAAGTTGAAGTAGAAGACGTGGCCAGCGCTTTGCAGGGAGAACTCCACCTGCGACGCTTCGGTGCTGCAACAAAACTGGAAGTCGGCGCGGCCTGTCCGCAGGAACTGACTAAGTTCCTGCTGCAAAGGTTTAATCTGGCTGAAGATGCACTTTTCCGGCTCAATGGTCCGGTCAACCTGCAGCGACTGACTGCGCTTACTGACATGATCAACCGGCCTGATTTAAGCTTTCCGCCATTTTCCCCAGGAGTACCTGCTGCATTGGAGGAAGGTAGTTGCATTTTCACTGCGGTTACGAAAGAGGACCATTTACTACTGCACCCGTTCCAGTCGTTCTTACCCGTGATCGACTGGGTCAGGCAGGCAGCCAAAGATCCGGGCGTGGTGTCAATCAAGCAAACCCTTTATCGAACCAATGAATCCTCTGAATTGGTCGAAGCTTTATCTGAGGCTGCTCGCAATGGCAAAGAAGTCACGGTAGTGATTGAGTTGCGGGCACGTTTCGATGAAAAGGAAAATATACAATTTGCCAGCATCCTGCAAGAAGCAGGTGCTGTTGTTGTTTATGGTGTGATGGGCTTTAAGACCCATGCGAAAATGCTCTTAATCGTGCGACGTGAGGGTGGAAAACTTAAGCGTTACGCTCATCTGGGCACTGGAAACTATCATCGGAAAAATTCCCTGGTTTACACTGACTACAGCCTGCTTACCTGTGAATCAGTCCTCTGTGCTGATGTTCATAAGTTATTCCAACAGATTACTGGCATGGGCAAACGAATTATTCCTGATTTGATCATTCATGCTCCGTTTAAGTTACGAAAAAGTCTGATTCAGCATATCAGGCAGGAGAAACAGGCTGCAATTGAAGGGAAACCTGCACGGATTATCGCCAAACTGAATGCATTAACCGAACCTGGAATTATCAAGGAGTTGTATTCGGCAGCCCGCGCTGGCGTAAAGATTGATCTGATAGTGCGAGGTACCTGCTGCCTTAAACCTGGGATGAAAGGAGTATCGGAAAATATCCGTGTAGTATCCATTGTCGGACGTTTCCTCGAACATTCCCGGGTCTACTATTTTGAGAACAGCGCTCAACAATTATACTGCTCAAGCGCTGACTGGATGGAGCGTAATCTGCTGCGCAGGATTGAAATAGCCTTCCCAATTCTCAGGAAGAAGTGGAGCAATCGGATTCTTGAGGAATTGGAGATGTATCTGGCTGATCGACTTCAGAGCTGGGATCTGCAGGCCAGCGGGGAGTATGCCAAAAATACTGCGTTCGAAGGTGCGCCGAGGGAACCTGTTCAAACCCGTTTGCTTAATGCGCTTTCCACTCACGCCACAGCGTCGCGCTCATGACGAAGGAGAACTGAATTCAGCCAATGCGATTGCGGGCTCTTTATTTTTTACCATAAAGTCCAGCATTCCTTCCCTCAATGCGGTAGCGCTGAAATTTATTGATGATAAAGCAAAGCTCTGCATTAATGCTGTAAGAATAGCCCAACCCGGAAGAATTAATTCACGTCTTGTTTCAGGCATCCCGGGCAACAAATTACCGGTCAAAACACCGCGTATAATCAAAGGACGCATAGCAATCAGCGCTTCAAGACTTATACCTTGAATACCCGGAGCACTTTGCTCACAAACCGCAGAAAACATTTTAGCGGTTCCTGACGAAGCGTAAGAATTCACCCAATGATAATTGCTGAGTTCAGACAGAACTGTGTGAAAAACTGCAGTTGCAGCAGCTACAGCTTCGTCGAGCAGGCGTTCCAATTCCGATGAATCTGCGGGTAAGGTACAGAACCAGTCATCGCGCCAGCTGACACACCCCACTGGCAGACTCTGCATCCATAAAGGTTCCCGTCCGCGACCGACAATCAATTCAGTGCTTCCCCCACCGATATCAATTACCATTTGTAGAACATCAGATTCAAGAATTGCCGACGTCACACCCGCATAAACCAGAGTAGCCTCTTGTATACCGCTGATAATACTCACATCGAAACCCACATTTCTTGCAGCATCGACAAAATCAGCGGCATTGTGGGCAATACGAAGAGCGTTGGTTCCGACCGTCCAGCAATTTTCAATTGGATAATTGTCAATTACATTCTGAAACCGGGTAAGACAATCGACCCCGCGCTGAAACGCCTGAGGCGAAATCATCCCTGTCGAAGTAACGCTTTCGCCGAGCTGTACCTTCTCACTGAAGCGTTCAACAATTTCAGCTTTACCCTCGCAACTGCGGGCAATCAGCAGGTGAAAACTGTTGGATCCTAAATCTAGACATGCGTACATCAGAATCTACTGCGCGGCTACATCATGGACTGCTGATAATTTTCAATACCGATTTTCTTAATCAATTCGAGCTGAGTCTCAAGCCAGTCAACATGCTCTTCCTCACTATTCAGGATGTAGGCAAGTAAATCACGGCTGCCATAATCCTGAACAGATTCGGCGTAAGCAATACCTTCCCTGAGTACTGGAATTGCCAGCATTTCCAGCGCCAGATCGCATTCCAGCATTTCGCAGGTATTTTCGCCGATTAGTATCTTGCCAAGATTCTGTAGATTAGGCAGACCCTCAAGAAACAGGATGCGCTCTATCAATTTATCCGCATGTTTCATCTCATCAATCGATTCTTCATACTCTTTGGCGGCAAGTTTGCTGAGGCCCCAATCCTTATACATACGCGAATGCAGGAAGTATTGATTAATCGCAATGAGTTCATTTCCCAGCGCTTTGTTAAGATGTCGTACTACTATTGCATCGGCCTTCATTCCTTGCTCCGCGATCTCATTGAATAGGGCCCAAGAGTGAGGGTTTCTGCCTGCCATGTCAAGCCGGGGAGAATATAACGCATTGATATAGATAATATTAAAAAGAAGCAAACGCATTCGCGTCTGACTAGAAAATACCTGAGGATATACTTTGTCAGCTGGCGGCAGCGTTAGAAAAAATGACCTGGTTTGTAAATTCACTGACGATTGATCTGGCCAATCTGGTGCATTTACCGCACTCGCTGGCAACTCCCAGACGAGCCCGGACCTCAGCAAGGTCGCTACAGCCGTTTCTGCAAAGATCGCGAATCTGGTTATCGGTTATTTGTCGGCAAATACATACATACATGGTTGCATCCTCATTACAGCCAAGCTTAAATGCAAATGAGAATGATTGTCAACACTAATACGTTTGCGTGAGCATCCTGTAAATGCTGTTTTCTCACATCGGCATTTACCCCTATAATACTCGGCCTTAAAAAGTACTTTGGAGCAGTGATATTAACCCTCGTCTGGCACCAAGATACCCTGCTCTGACAAAACTGACTCCCTGGCTCACTGCAGCATTTTTGTTGGTGCTGGCGGTGAAGATAACCCTTGCGGCTCTGCTTGATCTTTACAGTGACGAAATCTTCTACTGGCAGGCATCCACACGACCTGCCTTTGCCTACAGCGATCTGCCATTTATGTCTGCGCTGATGGCTGGAGCGGGTGCGGAGCTATTTGGCAATCGGGCTATAGCAGTACGATCTTTTTTCCTGATGGCCGGGACATCAATTCCATTTCTTATCTTTTGGCTGGCGCGGCCACTGATGCCACGAACTGAGGCATTGGAGGCAGCCTTGTTCAGTCTGTGCCTGCCGCTCATTGCATTCCTGGGTCTGCTGGCTGTACCTGATGTTCCGATGATCTTTTTGGGCCTGCTTTTTATCGGTTTATTCGAGCGCGCCACGCGGTTGGATACCCTTGTTCTGTGGGTCGGTGTCGGTATTGTCGCGGCGCTGGGTATGAGCACGCACTATCGTTTTTCACTGTATCTGTTATCCGGGCTGATCTACCTGCTCCTGACTCGCAGTCAAAGACATTATTTGCGGGATGTTAAACTCTGGATCGCTGTTGCAATCATGAGCATTGGTCTGCTGCCTGCCATTAAATTTAATCTGAGTACTGAGCTTAGCGGTCTGGATTATCACCTGCGGGACCGGCATCCCTGGCAATTTCAGTTTGAAGGTCTATTGCACCCTCTGAAGCAAGCTCTGCTGGTTACTCCGCCTCTATATGCGGCCTTGCTAGTGACTTTATTTCTGGTTATTAAACGAGGTCGGCATGGTAATGACCGGAGCGGCCTGTTCGCTGTCTTTGCGCTCGTTCATCTCGCAGTGTACATGGTACTTGCGCCGTGGACAGACAGCACAAGAACGTCTATCCATTGGCCGCTGTCCGGTTATCTGCCCCTGCTGGTTTACCTGCCGCAGACATTAAGACACGTCCATAGCCGCATGCTGAACATAATGTCTTACCGGACCGCCAGAAGATTAATGATTTTCATTCCCCTGATTGGCTTTGCGGGTACATTGCTGGTTTTTGTTGGCGTAGGTTCTCAGGCATTCAGCTCGCAGTTACAGCCTTTCCTTGGAACCGGAATTCTTTCAAATAAAATGGCAGGGTGGAAAGATTTCAATAAGCATCTTGCTGACTATCTGTCAGCTGCAACGGATAGTCCCGATCTAGTAATCGTTACCGATAATTATTACACGGCAGCTCAAATTGAATTTGGAGCCGGAGGGGGATTTGATGTTTACAATATCGATGATGACAAGGCTGTGCGTGATGGGCGAATTATACAATATGAGTTATGGCAGAATAATGAATATGGACTTCTGAGTCAGGCTGGCAAAGATGCCTTATTCATTACCGAGGATAGCACCCTGACGATTGATGAAAAACTGGCAGTAATCACTCGCGCCTGCTCAATATTTCAGCGGCTTGTGTTTGTAAATCAACTGACTTTGTTCGGCGGTGATAAGTCATTCAGCTTCTATCAAGGGACCCATGTTAATGATGCTTTGACGAAGGAAACAGAGGATAACCATCAGAATCTGTGTCCACTGCCCTCTCAGGCCTGGCTTGATCAACCGGTTGCCGAAGTTGAGCTAACAGGCATTGTGAAGGTGGTTGGCTGGGCATTCAACGACGGAGGAGGGATAAAAAATATCCAACTGCTGGCGAATCAGGCAGTGATAACTGAACTGCATCGCACAGTTCCACGGACTGACGTAATTGAAATATTTAAGGTTGAGCGTGATCCGGGCCAGCCTTATGTCGGTTTCACTGCCGACCTCGACACATCTCTGCTACCAAATGGGCGGGTGAAGCTTGCTTTGGAGGTAACGGCAAACTCTGGAGAGACTCAACAATTCAGAGAGACGGTGGTACGCGTAAAAAACTATGCTGTTCAGTCCACAGATCAGTAAGGGTTCAGAACTTCAACGGCTATTTTCCAGTCACCGTTGATTGTGTAACGCCAGAGCCTGAGGTAATTGGTGTTAAATTGGGAACTCTCAGAACCCATGGTTCCAAAGGTATAAGCAAGCTCTCCAGAGGCTGATATACCTCCGCCAAGACTCTCATGCCCGAGCAAAGCCATGGATAGCGCATCATCCAGAAACATGCCATAAGCCAGTGCCGCAGAGTCGCTGCCGATCGCCGGAGCCATACCCGGTACATACACGCGCTGATTCTCCAAGCCGTGCTGCAGCATCGCACGACGCCCACCTCGATAATTGATTGCAGAGACAAAATCACTTTCAGCAGCTATAACATCATTAAAGGAGTTGCCGTAGACATTGACCACATCCGGGGACTCAAGGAATGCTCTATTGCTTTCCTGAATGGCAGGTTCAACTTCGATGCTTAAAACCCCTGGAATACTGATTGCAATGTCAGCCTCCATCATCCAACTGCCATTTAATTGACGCCAGATTGAGATGAAATATCCGTTACTTTTAATTAGCTCTTTTCCAGCTCCTCGGCTGCTCCTGAAAGGCCCTGCAATTAATCCAAGATCTCCCGCTCGGGAGAAATCAAAATAATGAGCACGTGATTCGACCAGTCTGTCTAAATCCAGCTGAGGATCAAGACCTTCATATATCTGCCGAGCATTTACCGGCCCACGCCTGAAAACCACAGCATCACTGGCCAGATATTTTAGAAATGCCTCAGCAGAGCCGAAGCGTCGTGCATCAGCCGCAAAGCTGCTATCGACATCCTGAAGACTCTGCCAGACAGCCATTCTGTCGTTTGCACCGACAGAAACCGTCGAAATTGTTAAGGTTAATACAGCCAAAAGCCAGTTATATTTTTTTTCCATTGTACTTGCCGAAACTAAATCAATCACAGTAGTTATAGAGCAGAAGTATGTATCAAATCGATAAACAGGTACAGCTACACATATAAAAGCGAAAGCCTTCTGGAAAAAAAACTTGCACAGAATACAGCGATGGTGTGTTGATCAAGGCGCAAACTTTGCAAAACCAGATTCCTGCTGTCAGTTAGCCCTTCCGTATACAACAATGAGTTAAAATAGAGCCGTCTTTGCAAGACGGTGCGGTTATTTGACATAATTGCTGAATTCACAAACTAACGGGCACAGGTATAGAAATGCGAGATCTGATATGGACGCAGTTACAGGCTGAAGCGAGGATGCTGATACAAAGAGAACCTTTGCTAGCGAGCTACGTGTATGCCTGCGTCCTGAATCACGGCACCCTCAGTTCGGCGCTTAGCTTTCTGCTTGCTAATAAACTCTCCAATGATGTTATGTCCGCAATTGCCATAAGAGAACTTTTTGATGCGGCGTTCCGGGCAGAACCGGATATAGTTGAAAAAGCCAGCTACGATATTCAGGCCGTCTTTGATCGTGATGCTGCAACCAATTCCTATCTTCCAGTAATCCTTTTCCTGAAGGGCTATCAGTCTATTCAGGTTCATCGGCTCGCTCATTATCTGTGGCAACATAATAGAAAGGACCTGGCCCTCTTTATTCAAAGCAGGAATTCTGAGGTATTCAGTGTTGATATTCATCCTGCGTGCGTAATGGGCAAAGGCATCATGTTTGACCATGCTACCGGCATTGTTATAGGAGAGACTACGGTAATCGATGATGATGTCTCAATAATGCAGTCTGTTACGCTTGGCGGCACAGGCAACGAGCAAGGGGACAGGCATCCCAAAATACGCTCTGGCGTACTGGTGTCTTCAGGGGCAAAAGTGCTTGGAAATATTGAAATCGGTATCGGGGCTAAAATAGGAGCAGGCAGTGTTGTTTTAAATGATGTAGCTCCCTATACCACTGTGGTTGGCGTGCCAGCTCATCCTGTGGGCAAACCCTGCAAAGACCTGCCTTCGAAAACAATGGATCAGAATATACTTAGTGATACACCGTAAATTACTAACAGCCGTCCGATCAATTTCAACTGTCAAAGATTCTGCTCAACGAAAACGGAGCACGCTCTGAGAACATTGAGGCTGGCACAGAGATTCTGGGCTTACCAGGAGTTTATCGAGTGTAATAGACAGGTTTAACTACCACTGAGAAACATTCAGGCCAATTTGTCAGTCCGATTCACCCATCGCAGATACGGTAATCATCCCATTTTTAACTAACTTCGAAAGTAGAAGTCATGCTGCCGTCAGCATTTTTTCGGTGGAAAGCCACCATTGGCCTTGTTAGGCCGTTCGTTATTGTAAAACCAAAGCCACTGCGTAGCATAGTCTTGGA
>JBDNGQ010000034.1:0-7747 GCA_041689205.1 Pseudohongiellaceae bacterium
ACCTTGGTAACTCCGGTTATAACCGCAGTAACTGCACCGGCAACGGCAACCGCAGTGAACTTAGTGCCCACAGCGCCTATAACAAGTTCGGCTATGGCGGTTCCCGTCATGCCGGAGTTGCAAAGTGCGCTAGGCAATGAAATGATCCGCGCTGCACTGGCCAGCGCACTTGATGATAACAATGTGACTAACACTGCGCGCAAAACTGCAGAACCCATGAGCGGGCTGCAAAGTGGCGTGACCCGAAGCATAAACCGAGTTGCCGAAAGCAACACCAGTCCAACAGATATTGACAGTGAAACGGGTAGCGATGAGGTTCAGTGGCAGACCCTGCGTACTACCGCGATGCCCCCTCTTGCAGATGCCCGATTACTGCGCGACGCTGTCGCAGCGCAGCCTGCGAGCGCATCACCTGATCAGCCGCTGGTGTCGCTTTCCGCATATCGCCTCAATTCAGGCAGTGCTGCACCAGTGCCTGAAACAGAATCGACACCGGTGCGACTTACTGAACGCTGGATGGCCTATGATGACCTGAGCCGGAATTTAAATTCCGTGATTCACCGCGCAGTCATGGACCGTGGCTCTGACGGTATGGTCAGGATGCGTATTTTTCTAACTCCGGAGAATATGGGCACTATTGAAGCCGAGGTCGTGGAAGGCCGTAACAGCATTACCATTAATCTGCTTGTGCAAAGTGAGGAAGTTGCGAAGCTGCTTCGTGACAGCAGTTCAGCCTTACGTGAACTGCTGTCCGGATCTGGCATGAATCAGGTTAACGTCACGATAGCAAGTGACTCCGAAGCAAAGCCGGCGGGGTATGAGCAGTCATCCAACTCAAGCGGCCATGCCGCACAGAACACAATTGATGAACCCAAATCAGCCCCGACTATTGCTACAAGCGGAGCAGATGGATCTATCGATACTTACGTTTAAAACACGGTTTAAAGAGGAACAATCATGGCAGACGATAAGAATATTGAAGCTTCGGAAAGCAAGAAAAAACTGCCAATTTTGCCAATTCTGATTGGGGTATTACTTGTTATCGTGATCGTGGCAGGTGCTGTGTTCGCCACACTGCTGATGACCGGCTCGTTCTCAGACAGAGAACTACAGGCCGAACTAAACAATATTGATCAGCAACAGGACACCGGCTCTGATGCTGCCCCCGTTGAGCCGGCAACTTTAATGGTCACACCTAATCCTTCACGACTGCAGACTCTGTACTACGAAATGGCTCGCCCGCTGACTGCCAATCTTGCCGGTTCACGGAAAGTCATGCAGGTGACCCTTGCCGTGATGACGCATTACGACCAAATGGTGGTAGATAATATCCAAAAACATGAACTGTCTATCCGATCAGCGCTGTTGACCGTGCTGGGTAATACCCGTGACGAAGATCTGTTGGACCCGGGCTACAAAGATGTCATGTCCGAACAGCTACGTCTGACTATAAACTCCGTACTTGAGCGTCATGAAAATTTCGGAGGCGTTGAGTCAGTTTATTTTTCAGAATTTCTGGTCCAGTAAATACAACACGCTTCGTCAGATCCCGTAAGAGGTATTGAGAATCCATTATGCAGAATTCCGATAACAAATTGACTCGCGAGGAGCTGCAGGCCCTGCAGGACGAATCTCTCATGTCATCCAGCATGAGTGAGGATGGCCACGGCAGAGCCTATCAGGTCGTCAAACATGATCTGGCCAGTGAAGAAACCTCGTTGGGCTTTAATGAATCCGCCATTGACATGATCAACGAGCGCTTTACCCGCCAATTGCGTGTTGGTCTGGTAGATGTATTGCGCACCACTCCTCGAATTCAGATTGAGCGCGTAAAAATTGAAAAATACAGCTCCTATCTATCAGGTCTGCAGGCACCGCTATCAGTCAATACGGTGAAATTCGAGCCACTCCGAGGTTATTCTCTGATAGTCATCGACCCTATTGTGATTTTTGCCTCACTGGATAACTTCTTCGGCGGTATTGGCAAAGGCCACTCCACCTTGTCACCTGGACGTATGTTTACGCCCACGGAAACATCCATTGTCCGTATTATGCTAAACATTATCTTTGGTTCTCTTAAAGAGGCCTGGTCACCCATTATCAGTTTGGAGTTTGTTCCGACCGCCTCAGAGATTAATCCACAATTTGCTCAGATTGCAGATGAAAATGATCTGGTGATTGTGAGCCGGTTTCTACTCTCGCTGGACGCACAAACTGAGGGCTGTATCAGCATCGTGACCCCGTTCATTTCGCTTAAACCCATTCGCGATCTGCTGCGCAGCCGCATTCAGACCGGCGAAGATAATGACGCCAAAGGTAATCAATGGCGGGAGGATCTAAGTGATGCGTGCACACATGCTAAGCTGGACCTCACCGTTAATCTGGTGGAAATCTCTTCAACCATCAGTGAACTGCAGAAACTTAATGTCGACGATATCCTGTACTTTAACAAACCAGAGTTTGCCTGGGCAGAAATTGATAGAGCCAGAATTTTCACTGCAGAAATAGGCACCCTAGGTAATAACGCAGCAGTGCAAATAGACAAATTTGTGCATCAACCGGAAAAAACAAGAGATTAATAAAATGACTGATTCTAAAGAAAATGTTCTACTTCCTAGCGGGGCTAAACATGCCATTAAAGATGACAGTTCAATAATAAACCGAGCATCTATTAACTCCGATGTATTGAATAATATTCCTATTACAATTTCAGTTGAAGTCGGCAGAACCTCATTGAAAATACGCGATCTGATGCGGCTGACACAAGGTTCAGTTGTAGAGTTGGACCGTCTTGCCGGTGAACCGCTGGATTTGCTGGTCAATAACACCCTAGTCGCTCAGGGCGAAGTGGTGCTGGTCAATGATCGTTACGGTATACGACTGACACAAGTGATCCCAGCGGCTGAACGTATAAAACATATCTGATCCAGACACGGCTGAAGGCCAACGGGCAAACAATCATGAGTTATATAAGTATAGACGCAGTGGTCTCATTGATTGCCGTCGTGGCACTCATGCTGGCCTTTTTCTATGTGCTCAATAAATATAAAAGCAAATTTCTTTTTCAACAAGGCACTGATCTATCCATAGAATCTCAGTTGAGCCTTGGCTATCGTCAGCGCCTGATGCTGGTGAACGTGAAAGAAAAAACCCTGCTGCTTGCAGTCTCTCATGATTCAACTACGGTTCTCGCCACCTGGCCCGACACCCAAAAATCCAGTTAATCCCTTTGCAATGGCTGCTATGACAAAAACTCTACTGAAACTCATTGCCGCACTCGCGCTGCTGCTGCTATCCGCCAGTACACTGGCACAAACCGGATTGCCCGTAGTCAGCATGACTGAGAATCCTGATGGTGCCACCGAATACAGTCTGACGCTGCAGGTGCTGCTGCTGATGTCCGCGCTCAGTCTGCTGCCGTCGCTGCTGATAATGATGACATCGTTTGTGCGCGTGATTATCGTGCTGTCCCTGCTGCGCCAAGCCATCGGTACCGCACAGACTCCGCCCAACCAGGTGCTGGTCGGCATTGCTCTGTTTCTGACCTTGTTTATCATGGCGCCCGTATTTCAAGAGGTCTATGACAATTCGGTGCTTCCTTATGTAAATGAAGAGATCACCGCAGCAGAAGCCTTAAGTGCAGCTGAATCGCCTGTACGTGCGTTTATGATGGGGCAGACCCGTGAAGAAGATCTGAATGTATTCATGGATATTGCCCAGGTAGAGACCGGACAGGGCTATGACGAGGTACCCCTTACAGTGCTGATTCCCGCATTCATGACCTCAGAGTTAAAAACTGCATTTACTATCGGGTTCATGATTTATATTCCTTTCGTGATTATCGATCTGGTAGTGGCCAGTGTGCTGATGGCAATGGGTATGATGATGTTGTCGCCAATGATGATCTCTATGCCTTTTAAGCTGATGCTGTTCGTGCTGGCTGATGGATGGATTCTGATCATGCAATCCCTTAGTGCCAGTTTTATGAGCTACTGACATGACAATTAGCGACGTTATCATGATTGGGCGCGAGGCATTGTGGATTTCAGTAATGCTGGCTGGTCCCCTCCTCGGAGCAATTCTGCTGGTGGGTGTGGTGATTGGTATTATTCAAGCCGCCACATCGATTCAGGAAATGACCTTAAGTTTTGTCCCCAAACTGATTTTTATTGTCGTCATACTGGTGTTGATCGGAAACTGGCAGATTACCGTGTTCACCGATTATTTTGAGCGCGTGCTCCTGCTGATACCGGTTATGTTGCAATGATGGACTTTGGCAGCATTGATGAGATAGTCAATGAGCTGACCTTGATATTTTGGCCTATGATAAGAATTACCGCTTTCCTGCTCGCCGCACCGCTATTCTCGCTGGATGCCGTCAATTTACGCATTCGCATCATGATTGGCTTGATGCTGACCGTGTTTACCTACAATGCCATTGAGGTTCCCTTCATAGACCCAATGACCACTGATGGCCTGTGGCAAATTCTGGTTCAGATTTTTATAGGCGTGATCATGGGGTTCATTTTGCAGATAGTCGGTGCAGCTGTGGTCATGGGCGGCGAGGCCATCGCCAACTCTATTGGTCTTGGTTTTGCCACTATGGTCGATCCAAATATGGGTAATGTGCCGGTGGTCTCGCAATTGCTGGTTATTCTATCTACCTTCATTTTCCTGATCTTGGGCGGACATCTTTTTGTTATTCAACTGCTCTTTGAAAGTTTCACGACGATTCCCATCGGGGAGATTCCGCCTCTGGAACAATGGCTGTCCATTCTGTTTGCCTGGCTGCCCTATATATTTGCCGGGGCACTTAACGTGGGCCTATCCATGATGACTGCGATGCTGATTCTGAATATCGGTTTAGGCGTGGTGACTCGCTCTGCACCTGCCTTAAATATCGTAGCTGTCGGTTTTCCAGCCATACTGCTGATTGGTCTGCTAGCGTTGAACCTGAATATAGTAGGCATGGTTTACGCCATCCAGCGATTGTGGGGCCTTGCCATTCAGGTCTTGCAGAGTCTAGCCGGAGCATAAGCGATGGAATCGTCCGAAGACAGCCAGAGTAAAACCGAAGAGCCCACCCAGAAACGCCTAGACAAGGCGAAAGAGGATGGGCAGATTCTGCGTTCGCAAGATTTTTCAGTAGCCGTCATTCTTTTTGGCAGCGCCGTGCTGATAATGATGATCGGCAGCCTGATAGCAGGCACAATGCGAGCCCTGCTGCAGTATAATTTCACCGTAGACAGCGCCGTGGTACGTGATGCGAATCAGATGCTTGGCAAAATCGTTGGTTCGATGGGGATTGTCCTACCGGTGCTTGCCATTGTGCTAGTGGTAGCCGTGCTAAATGCAATAATTGGCGCCGGTTTGTTTGGCGGCGTGGGCTTCAGTATTAAAGCAGTGGCCCCAAAATTCAGCAAACTAAATCCTCTGACCGGCCTTAAACGCATGTTCGGCACCCACGCTCTGTTTGAGCTTACTAAGAACCTGTTGAAAACCACCTTGATAGCGGCAACCATTTTTCTGGTGATTCGCTACTACAGCAACACACTGAACATGCTCAGCATTATTCCCTACCGAGACGCACTAAAAATTGCTGGTGGCATTCTGCTTGCCAGCATGGTGCTTATAACGTTGACGTTGTTTATCATTGCCTTCATTGATATTCCCTACCAGCTGGCTCAGCACACCAAGAAGTTGCGGATGAGTAAGCAGGAAATTAAAGATGAAATGAAAGAAAGTGATGGGCACCCGGAAGTCAAAGCAAGACTGCGCCAGCGACAGCGCGAAATTGCTTATAATAAAATGATGACGGCGATTGAATCCGCTGATGTCATCATCACCAACCCTTCACATTTTGCGGTGGCATTGTCTTATAACCCAGGCACCAGTGAAGCACCACGTGTTGTGGCTAAAGGTATTGACCATATGGCCGAGCAGATCCGCAAAAAAGCAAGAGAACATCAGGTGCCGCTGTTTGAGGCCCCTGAGCTCGCGCGGGCACTCTATTTCTCCACTCGAATAGACGACTATATTCCAGAAACACTTTATCACACGGTCGCGGAGGTGATCGCATATATCTTTAACGTAGACTATGCAATACGGCAGGGTCGAAAAATACGCCGACCTGCAGCGGTAGTACCGCCGACAATGCGTTATAACGAAAAAGGTGAACGGATTGAGGATGTGAACTGACACTATGGAAAAAACCGTAAACAATGACAGAAAAATGACTAGAACGACTAAGAAAAAGGTTGCACTTGCCCCAGAAGATCAGCAGGCGAAGGCACTGAACACAGATGATGCCCGTGCGAATACAGTGGTCGAAGTCACCCACGAAGACGATACCCCCGCCCCTGACGTGCATCCCCTTTTTCTCTCAGTACAGCACACTCAGGCCTGCAAGCAACTGATGGAAGATCTCTCCAGTACCACCAGCGCTGTGTGCTGGTTAAACTTCGCCAGTACTCTGTTAAAGGACCATTACCTCGAACTGATGAAACCGCAACTTCGGCACCGGCACGCAAATGTGGTGGAAGTGCACGAGGACCAGGATCTGCTGGAGCTGATTAACCAGCTGGCACAAGGGATTTCCCTGGAGCTGGCGATGAAGAATCCGGTATCCGGGCAAGCGAAGAAATTACTGCTGATTCCGTGTCCCGAGCAACTGGGGCAGGAAAACTGGGATCTACTGTTTACGTTAGCGCGTGACTTTCCAGCACTCAATATTGCCTATCTTCTGTGTTGGAGTGACCAACGCCAGCAGGATAGTCCAATGCTCAAGAGCCTCCGTGCTGCGGCCGCCATGTATGAATTCACCTCAATTTCGCAGAGCTCAAGCCAGCTGATTCTGCATCTTGAGACTGAAGCGGGCATGAGCGTCGAGAGACGTGAGGAGCTCAACCGCCTGCTTGACAGCATTGTTGTAAGCCCTGAGGGCAATACAGATCCCTAATTTAACGATCCTGATATCTCAGCGCATGTCTCAGAGCATTTTATCGAACAGAATGCCTTTCATGGCCTCAAGATTATGCGCCACCCGAAGCAGTGCCTCGGCGGGCACCTGACGAACAACCTCCCCGGTGACCTCGTCTGTTACCACTACCATGACCTTATTGGATACCGAATCGACTGAAAACTGCAGCTTATTCGGATTGAGATCAATAGACTCGTTCAGGGTCCTAATGGCATCTTGCAGGCGGGCCTGCATTTTGCCCATTTCTTCTGCTGAACGGGTTTTTTGCTGAGCTATTTCGGTATTTACCTGCTCAGATTTAGCAGATACTGCACGAATGTCTCTAAACGCCTGATCCACTTTGGGAACCGGTTTCGGAGCGAACACCTGCGTAACCGGGGGGGTGCTGGTGGAAGTTACCGCACCGGTGTCAATGACTGACATAATTACTCCGTATTACAATTAGGACTCTGGGGATCGGAGCAAAATCGGCACTATACTTCATGCCGATTTTGCTGCATCACCAAGTAGTTTACTTGAGCAGGGACAGCACAGTCTGCTTAACCTGATTGGCCTGCGCCAGCATCGCTGTTCCGGCCTGCGCAATGATCTGCGTCCGCGCCAGCTCTGTGGTCTCTTTTGCGTAATCCGCATCCTGAATTCGACTACGCGACGCCGATGCGTTTGCCACCATACTAGAGAGATTATTGATCGTATAGTCTAGGCGGTTCTCGACCGCGCCCAGTTTACCTTGAGCTGTGCTGACGGTACTAAGAGCCGCATCAATCG
>JBDNGQ010000035.1:0-1057 GCA_041689205.1 Pseudohongiellaceae bacterium
GTAACAATCAGAGGACCGTGCTGCGCGGCTATGATGAGGTCGGCAATGCTGCCAGCATGGGCCGAGTCCGGGATTACGGTCGCCCGGAAGGCTAGGGAATCATTTGCAGCTGCTCCAACACCATAACCACAGATGCCAGGCTTTGTGAGGCCCACAGAAAACTCTGCCGCTGTTGGAATGTCACCACTCGCTCCCAATCGATAGCCGTGGCTGTGTGCAGGTTCAGGCAGATTTCCGGGTGGCATTACTTTGTTGATGGCTGCTTGTTCTGCTGGGTCTATGGAAAGACTATAGGCTTGCTTTACTATGACCCATGATTTTATGTATTCGCAGTGATACGCAATGTTTGGCGGCATCCAGTCAGCCGGGTCTCTGTCGCTTTTCGATTGATTGGCGCCATCATCAACCGCAATCAGAACGTGCGGGTTGGTAAGGTCATTTGCATACGCACGTTTGGCCGCAATTGGCCATGCCCATGCGCCGCTGTCATGAGCCTCCTTGAGCGGCACCATGTGATCTATATCCACATCGCTGGGGTCTATGAATATTTGATCGGTATAAGGATCTCGCCACAAACCAGCGATGACACTGCATCCTGCCGCGTTCAAAGTTACCGGGATCTGACTCTCGGCAATGAGCACCTCGTGGCGAGTATTCTGGCAGTCTCCATCTGCATCAGCCCATGACGGAAGATAGTCGCTACGATTATAGACAGTACCTGCATATTCAGCTGGATTCGCTTCGGTGCTGGGATTCGTCGGAGTAGTAGGGTCAGTTGGGTCTGGATTAGTCGGAGTGGATGGAGCCGGGTCAGAGGTATTAAGCTGCGCCAGCATGGCATCCTTGGAACTGAAGCTCTGACCTGCAAATGTACCACTGTGACAGTGATAAAGACCGGTTGCACTTTCATTATGACAACCGTAAGCATCTGTGCCGCCGCCGTGGGCTAGTAGTTCCGAAGGAGCGAGCAACAAAGCTATCGAAAATACCCATATTTTCATTCTGGTGCCCTTTCACTTTTATACCATTACTCTGAACACTAGGGTTTTCGTGTGAA
>JBDNGQ010000036.1:0-8222 GCA_041689205.1 Pseudohongiellaceae bacterium
GGTTTCCACCAGCTTGTTTAACTGGGTGATGCAGAAAGGGCACCAGTCGAAGGAGCGGCTCAGCACCAGAATCAAGCCTTTGTCGCCGACCAGATCCTGCAATTGCCGGAGCTCGCCATTCTGATCCTGGGACTGGATTGGGGGCAGTTGATCGCCGGGCTGGAACTTAGGTGCCCACTCCCATTCCTGCGCAGCGGCAGCACTGGATAGAACAAGAGCAGCGAGCAGAGCTGCGGTAAAGCGCAGCAGGAAAGACATGCGAACCGCGTTTCCGAAACCTTCCATTGCATTCTCCTTATTTAGATTTTTGTAATGTAACAGACACCTGTCCCGCAAAATATATTTCGTTCAGTGCAGTTTGTCGCCCACCGCCTGCGGCATCACAAATCCATATTTTTCCATGATCGCATGCGCTGCAGCGGTGGCCATAAAGTCAGCAAACTGCCAGACGCCCGGTTTATCCGCGCCGTGACGGGTGACTACAAATCCCTGGGTCAAGGGCTGATGCAGTTGCTCATCAATCAGATGGTAGCCATGCGCCTGCAGATCCGGGAATAAGGCCAGCGACAGCGCAATAATGCCGACATCCGCAGCCCCTGATTCGGCCATCTGCGCGGCATGGGCAATATTTTCCCCGTACACCAGTTTGTTGTGCAGCTGATCCCAGATGCCCAGCGCTTCCAGTGCTTCCTGGGCGCGTTGTCCATACGGGGCATGCATCGGCTGGGCGATGGCGATGCGGCGGATATCGGTGCGGGTCAGATCGTGCAGGGTCATCATTGAGGCATCCATGCGCGAGCTCCACAGTACGATGCGGCCAAGCGCATATACCGCAGGTTCTGTTGCCGTCAGCTGCTGTTCTTTTAACAGCAGCGGGTAGGCTATGTCCGCAGAGAAAAAAATATCAAAGGGCGCGCCGTTGATGATCTGTGTGCTCATTCGGCCGGACGAGCCATAGATGACAGTAATATCATGGCCTGGATAGCTGATCTCAAAGTCGTCAACAATTTCATTCAGCGCAAAACGCAGATCCGATGCGGCCGCGATGGTAAATGACTCTGCCGAGGCCATCAGTGGCGGCAACAGCATCAACAGAGCGAGCAGAGCGATACGCAGATTCTTCACTTATTAACCCCGTCACAAACAATCAACCGAGCGGGCATTATGCACAATGCCGCTGCTATGCAGAAGTGGCGCAGGGCAGGAACCAGCAAGCGACCTTGTGCACAAGGAGTACTAGCGGCTGCTGAAATAGAGATTAGCTAAACAGTGAGCGTTCCATATTCCTCTCCAATTGACACTCGATTGTTGAAGAAATGCTGTGTTACTGTCTGTTACTCAGCAGCGGGTCCTGCTGCAGAACATACCGTCAATCTCCAGGGTGAATTATGAGTGACTTCAAAGGAAAGACCGTCATTGTCAGTGGCGGCGCAGAAGGTATTGGTTTTAGCATTGCCCAGGCCATGGGCAGACAGGGGATGAATGTCGTTATCGGTGATATCGACGCTCAACAACTGGAGACTGCAAAGGCCCGCCTGGAAGCACAGGGTATTAAGGTGCTGGGCGTCGTGATGGACGTTACTCAACCCGCCGATTGGAAGCGTATTGCCGAGCAGGCGCTGGCACGCTTTGGCAAACTGCATATGCTGGTCAACAATGCTGGGGTAGGTGGCACCATCGGCAGTATCGAACAGATCAATGAAAAAGACTGGAAATGGGTCGTCGATGTGAATCTGATGGGGGTGGTCTATGGCACTCATGCCATCGTTCCTCTGATCAAACAGCACGGCGAAGGGGGCTGGCTGATCAATGTGGCCTCCATGGCCGGCATGGCGGGTGTGCCCTATGCTGGCGCGTATACCGCTACCAAAGTGGCCGTAGTTGGCATGTCCGAGAGCTGGTTCGCTGAGTTGCAAGCACACAATATCCATGTTTCTGTGTTATGTCCCGCCTTCGTTAAAACCCGCATTCATCTCTCCGGCCGGAACCGCCAGCAGGATTACCTTGACCAGAACGCGGCTGTTGAGCCCTCAGCCAAAGGCGATGCGATTGCCGCGCACATGCAGAAAGTTGTCGATGGCGGCCTGTCGCCGGAGATTGTTGGTCAGCGCGTGGTGGAAGCAGTAAAGGCAAAAGAGCTGTATATTTTCACCCATCCCAATTATCGATGGGTAGTGCAGCAACGCTTTCAGCAGATTGACGCCGCCTTCGAGCGCGCCGCCGCCAGCCCTCTGCTGGCCGATGTGCTGAACGAAGAAATAGTCGGCTTAACCGGATAATCAAATCAATGTGGATAAAGGAATACAAAGCATGAGCAGCAATCGTGAATTCGGCATTATTGTCTACGGCGCAACAGGTTACACCGGGCGCCTGGTGTGTGAATATTTGAACAAGCAGTATGGCATTAACGCTGATGTTAAATGGGCAATGGCCGGCCGCAGTCAGCAGAAGCTGGAAAGTGTTCGCGACGAGATGGGCATCTCTGCTGATGTGCCGCTGGTTGTCGCTGATGCCAACAACCCTGAATCAGTCAAAGCGATGGTCGAGCGCAGTAAAGTCATCATCACCACGGTTGGTCCCTATCAGCTTTACGGCTCCGACCTGGTGGCAGCCTGCGCCAAAGCCGGCACCGATTATGTTGATCTGTGTGGTGAGCCGGCCTGGATGCATGAGATGATCGCGGCCCATGGCGAGGCCGCCAAAGCCAGTGGCGCACGTATCGTGTTCTCCTGCGGCTTCGATTCCATTCCCTTCGACCTGGGCGTGTATTTCCTGCAGCAGGCAGCGGAAAAGCAATTCGGTGCGCCTGTCCCCCGTATCAAAGGCCGCATGCGCGCGATGAAAGGTACTTTCTCCGGCGGCACCCTGGCCAGCTTCAAAGCCACCATGGCCGCGGTCGCCAAAAAACCTGAGACCATGAAGGTACTGGCCAATCCCTTTGCGCTCACTGAAGGTTTCATCGGTGCCGAGCAGCCTCCCGGTCTGAAACCGGTTTACGAAGAAGATTTAAAAAGCTGGTCTGCCCCCTTTGTGATGGCAACCATCAACACTAAGAACATCCATCGCTCCAACTTCCTGCTCGGCCACGAATACGGTAAAGACTTTGTCTATGACGAAATGATGCTCACCGGCCCAGGCGAGCAGGGCGAGGCGACCGCTAATGCGGTGGCTGCGGATAAATCGATGGCGACAAATCCGATACAGCCAGGCGAAGGTCCCTCCAAAGAGGAGCGCGAGACTGGCTTTTACGATGTGTTGTTTGTGGGTTCAAACGCCAAAGGCGAGACCATTAAAGTCGGTGTCAAAGGCGATAAGGATCCGGGCTATGGCTCAACATCGAAGATGATCGCAGAAAGTGCGGTGTGTCTGTTAAAGAATCCCGAGGCGGCTTCTGGCGGAATATGGACGCCCGCAGCGGCGCTGGGCAGTTTGCTGATTGAGCGTCTGGAGAAGAATGCGGGCTTAAGCTTTGGGGTGGAGGAGTGATGGGTGTTGCCATAAAGCGTGTTTTTGGGTGGGGCGGGGTGTCCCTCATCTCAGTGAGTGCAGGGTAGTGCGCAGCATTTCCGTATCCAGCGGTTTCACCATATGCATATCAAAACCGGCTTCCTCGGTTTTGCGCCGGTCTTCTTCCTGGCCCCAGCCAGTTGCTGCAATTATGGTCAGCTGCTCACCGCCAGGCAGCTGACGAAGCCTATGGCAGACTTCGTAGCCATCCATGTCAGGCATGCCCAGGTCAAGCAACACCACCTGCGGTTTGAATTCCGGCACCACTCGTAACGCTTCCAATCCACTATTGGCGGTACGAACTTCATGCCCCGACAACTCAAGCAGCATGGACAGGCTCAACGCGGCATCCTCGTTATCGTCCACCACCAATATTTTCAACTGCGTTACCTCCTTGTCAGTAGAAGGTCGGTCGAGTCCGGTGTAAACCTGAACCTGCTCAGTAATTACAGGCAGACGCACCAGAAACTCACTGCCCTGACCCAGACCGGCACTGCGGGCTTCAGCACTGCCACCGTGCAGCTCAACCAGTCGTTTCACCAGCGACAGTCCGATACCCAGGCCATCCTGGAAATTAGTTTTAGGGCCGCGTACCTGGGAAAATAAATCAAAAATTGAGGTCAGACTGTTCGCAGGGATACCGATGCCCTTATCTTTCACCGAAACTACGACCTCCTGTGCCTTCAACTCAACCTGCAGCTCAATCATCCCGGGCTCTTCCATGAATTTAGCAGCGTTGTTGAGCAGGTTCGAAAATATCTGTGAGAGGCGCACTGGATCAGCATCCAGCAGGACAGGCTCGGACGGAATCTGCACGTCCAGCTGGTGGCCTTTTGCTTGAATCATCGGGTTAATTGCTTCGATAGCGGCTTGCACAACCTGGGCAAGTGCGATCGGCTCTCTGCGCAATTCAATCGTGCCACGGATAATTCGGCTGACATCAAGCAGGTCGTCGAGCAGTCGGCTCATCTGCTCAACCTGCCGCTCCAGTATGGGTACGACAGCGCGGGCGCCCGGGGTGTCGTAGCCCAGCTTCAGCAGCTGGACGCCAGTGCGGATGGGGGCAAGCGGGTTGCGCAGTTCATGAGAAAGTATGGCGAGAAATTCGTTTTTGCGCTGATCGGCCTCGCGGAGCAAGGCATCGCGCGCTCTGAGCGCGGCTTCGGCCTGCGCTCGCTCCAGGCGCGGGAACACTCGGCTGGCGAGATCCTTGAACATTTCGATCTCGTCCGGCCGCCAGTCACGCAGTTGCTGGTCACTGATGAAAAAAACGCTCTTTTGTTGTCTTTGGTCTGAGAGGGCACTGCCAGAATTGCTCTTAGTTCCAGCGCCGCGTGAGTTTCAGCATTTCTGATAGGATCTTTTTCCACGTCAGGAATAACGACGACCTCGTCGGGTTGGTGTTCTTTGCCGGTCTGATTGTAAAAAAAATCGCTTAAGGGGAAAGTCCGATTCAGATTGCGAGGACCTTCAGGGCGCCAGTTATAGTTCACAGTCAGGGTATTAGCATCCATATCTATCTCGCTGAAAGTAACTGACTGCACTTTCAGATAAGTGCCGATGCTCGTGCCCAGGGCATTCACCAGGTCATCAACAGAGGAAAGCGTTGCTAATTCAACGCCGATTTTTGCCAGAAAGGCATCATTGCGCGCTCGCCGCCTTTGTTCCGTGATATCGCGAGCAGTGACCACCGCCCCAACAATATTTCCGGCCTTGTCTCGAGAAGGGCCGAAACTGTAGCTTGCAATCCATGTCTCATCAGTGTCGCGGCGGCGCAGGATATATTCTTCGGTGCCAGTCTCGCCACGCAGCGCCCGTGGCATTGCCCACATTTCGGCTGGCACTGGTGAGCCATCTGGAAAACACGCCTCAAGAAAGTCCGGGTGCTCTGCAAACATGGTCAGGCACTCTTTTGTAGTCTTAAATTTATGGAATCTCGCGAAGGCATCATTGAAGTTAATGTATCGTCCGTCAGCATCAGCACTGAACACAGCATCTGTCATGCTTGAGATAGTTGTCCTCAGTTCAGCCCGGCTCTTATTCAGAGCTTGTTCAGTATTTTTACGGACAGTGATGTCACTGAACAGTAGCGCCACTGTCATGTCTTCTGGTTTTCCTGTACGAAATGCAAAGCAATCGAACCAGCGATTCATCACAGGAACATGATTTTCTATACGGATTGAGTCGCCAGTCAATACCACCTTGCCGTATAGCTGAACATAGCTTTCATCCAGATCAGGAATGAGCTCGCTGACCCATTTACCGTCGGGCGCTTGCAGTCCGGTATGTTTCTCAAAGGCGGGATTAGCCTCGACGAAGCAATAATCGACAGGGCGCTGCTGCTCATCAAACAGCATTTTGATAATGCAGAAGCCTTCATCCATGGATTCAAACAGATGGCGATAGCGCTGCTCCGACTGGCTCAGCGCGTCTTCAGTCTGCTTACGTGCATTGATATTGTGGAAGTAAACAGTAAGCCCTTCGGGAGTGGGATAGCAGTGGCAGCTGAGCCACATGTTCAAGGGCTCAGGGAAATAGTTCTCGAAGTGCGTGTTGTCTCCGCTCGCCATGGCACGATGTAAAGAGTCGTAGAACAAGGTGCCTTTGGCATGCGGTAACAGGTCCCAGGCACATTTGCCGAGCAGATCCTCCCTGCGCATCCCGACCATCCGCGCACCGGCTTCGCTGAAAAAGGTGTAACGCCAATCCTTATCGAGCATCAGCAGACCACTGACACTATCGGGTATGGTTTCAGTTGTTTGATTGGGTTTTCGCAGGGCTACTTCCAGCTCTTGCTCTTTGCTCTGCAGCGCCTGATTGACGAGTTGCAGATCGTGCAGCGCCCCCTTACGTTCCAGCGCGGCCTCTATCTGCGTTGCCGCTATGCGCAGCAGTGACAGCTCGTTATCAGCGAAGGTTTTATGGCTGCGCGATCCAAACCAGAGCATGCCGAGCCCGGACTGGCCTTGCTGATTGCTGCGCCAGGATTGCAGAGGCTGCGCGACACTGGCTTCAACCTGAAGTATTTTTGCAAGATCAGCATCGGCTCCGATGCACTGCAGCGGTTGTGTATGCTCATTGTCAATCCCCGCACAGGCTTGCAGTTGCAGTCTGTCGTCGCTGTCCACCAGATAAAACACAAACATCTGACAGTTCAGCAGTTGCATGATCCGCGTCAGCAAGGGTGCAAGCACCTGCTCTGGAGATTCCGCCCGCGCCAGTTCATTGGCCATAGCCAGCAGAACTGCCAGCCGTTCATCGTTGCTGTTCTGATCTGAACAGTCCATCGAAGTTTCAGTCATCGCATATGTCCTGGCGCATGAAAAGCCTGGCGTTGCTTGGAGGAATACTGGAAATCGATGAATACCACCCTGCCACAAGGGATACCCTGAATCAAGTCGGTGACTGTTTGTTGCTGAATAAAACACCAATTATTTTGTAACGTTTTTGTGCACTTGCTCCATTTCTTGAGTTCCTTCTCCCGAAGGCCAGAGTGACCATAGAGTTATTCAGAGGCTCCCTGGTATTGCCGACCGAAAGCAGCAGTAGATTCATCGATATTTTTATGTCCGAAGTTGCAAATAAGAAAGCCGAATTAGAATTTAAAAGCGCCTCACTGACAGTTCCCGCATTGCTCCTTGCCAGTAATGACCTTGTCTGTATTGACAATATCCTGCGTAAAAAAATCAACCAGGCTCCTGAGTGTCGAGATTGGTGAAATGCTGATTGTTGACGACGTGCAGGAAATTCTGTCGCTGCCATTGCTGGGCGTGGTGCCGGAATCCAAATCGATTCTGACGGCCTCAAACTCCGGCACGCCGGTAATTCTTGATGAAGAAAGTGATGCGGGCCAGGCCTATAAAGATATCGTTGCGCGCTATCTGGGTGAAGAAATTCCGCAACGCTTTATCGTGAAAGAGAAGAAGGGGCTGTTCCGCAAGCTCTTCGGAGGTAAGTGATGAGTCTTCTGGATTATTTCCGTTCACGAAAATCCAATACTGCTTCCGTTGCCAAACAGCGCCTGCAGATTCTGGTTGCGCATGAGCGCGCTTCCCGTTGAATATTGTGTTTCCGGATGAGACGCGCTCGGGTAGCTGACACCTTGTTATGCAGAAATGGCAGGTAATTCCTGCCCGAAGGAGTCAGCAGGGTCCGACCATGGTCCGACAAGCCCAGCTCAATAACAGGCCGTTTATCTGAGAAGCGCTATCGGCGGTTTAGGCTCACCTGCATCAGTTGTAGAGATTGGAGTTTCAGCACGATCACCAACGGACTGGCTGAGCAGACCGGCGGTAGCCACCTGCAGATAGGCATATAACTGCGCCAGCATGGTCTCGTGTGCAGCGCCCATTTCCAAACGGGTCGTGCCAGGATTGGAACCCAGGGTGTACTGGTACAGGACCGGTTCAAAACCCACTGGTTGAATCAGAATACTGTCGTCTTTAAGTATTGCCACAGTCTGGTCACTTCCGGAAGGTTTAATGATCCCGAAGCCAGTATCGTTATCTGCCAGATTCAGCAGATCACGGCCCCAGCACTGATGGCGGACTTCACCGCCAAGCCGGCCCATAATCGTTGGCACCAGATCCACCTGGGTGCCAACAAGATCACGCCGATGACCAAACTTCTCGGTTACCCCCGGTGCTATCAGCAACAACGGGACATGAAAGCGCAGAAGATCTATTTCCGTAAGCTGCTCAGGGGCACCAAAACCA
>JBDNGQ010000037.1:0-6234 GCA_041689205.1 Pseudohongiellaceae bacterium
CAGGTGCGTGATGCCCAGAAGAGGTTGCAGAATCTTGGCATAGCAGCGGGCGACCGGGTGCTGCTGATTAATGAGAATTGTGTGACGCTGACGGTGTTGATCCTTGCTCTGAGTGAGCTGGATGCGTGGTCGGTGGTCGTCAATGCTCGCATGTCGGCAAGCGAGTTACTGAAAATAAAGCAGCATTGTCAGCCGCGCGCTACCTTTTACCTGCTCGATTCTCAGGCCGCTGAGTCCCATTGGCAGACGGCAAGGGCGCTGGCTGCTGACGGGCAGCCGGCTCAAGATCAGTCTGCTCAGGTTCAGCTGATCAGCCTGGGCGCTGCCCGGCTGGGGCTTGAGCTGGATTCAACGGTGCTCCCTGCCGATCCCGAGTCGGTTCAGTCAGGGGTATGCAGCCTGATCTATACCACCGGCACTACCGGCGACCCGAAAGGGGTGATGCTGACGCATCGCAATATTCTCTATGTTGCTGCAATCACCAGTGTGTTGCGCGGAATGCGTACTGATGATCGCATTTATGCCGTGCTGCCGATCTCTCATGTGTTTGGTCTGGCAGCAGTTTTTCTTGCCAGTATTTATGTGGGCGCGGAACTGGTACTGGCCGATCGATTTGATGCCAGACAGACAGTGGATAGCTTGAAATCCGCCGCAATTACCGGCATGTTCGGAGTACCGACCATGTTTGCCCGCCTGCTGGAGTACAGCAAAGCCAGCGGGCTGGAACCACAGAACATGCCGCGCCTGCGCTTCATCTACTCTGGCGGCGCACCTCTGGACCCACGCATTAAAGCTGAAACCGAGACTCTGTTCGGGCTCACTCTGCTCAATGCGTATGGCATGACGGAAAGTGGACCGACTATCTGTCAGGTACGTTTTAATGAGCGAATTGACTCCTGCAGTGTGGGTCGGCCGCTGCCAGGCCTGTCGGTAAAGGTGCTCAACGATAAAGCCCAGCCCGTAGCCGACGGGGAAACCGGCGAACTGCACATTAAGGGGCCGAATGTGATGCTGGGTTACTATCGTAATCCGCAAGCCACAGCAGCGGTGCTTGATGCTGAAGGTTATTTAAATACCGGTGATCTGGTGCGTTTTGATCCCAGTGGTAATATGCATATCGCAGGCAGAAGCAAGGAGTTGATAATCCATTCCGGTTTCAATGTCTATCCCCCGGAAGTTGAGGCCGTGATCGCGCGCCATCCGGAGGTGGTAATCTGCGCCGTGGTCGGGCGTGCAGTAAATGGCAATGAGGAAGTGATTGCCTTCGTGCAGCGCGCAGCCGGCAGCACGCTGGATGCGGCAGCGTTGAACACCTTCATAAAGCCGGATCTGGCGGCCTACAAACGGCCATCCGAGATCATCTTCATGGAAGCGCTGCCTGCAGCACCTTCAGGTAAGGTGCTCAAACATCAATTGCTGCGCTTGCAGCAGGAATATAAAACACCAACCAGGAGCACAACATGATTAAGCTGTATGGATTCCCGATCAGCAATTACTACAATATGGTCAAAATGGCCCTGCTCGAAAAGGGCATGGAGTTCGAAGAGCTTATTGCCAAGCCCAGTCAGGAAGATATCTACCTCGGTAAAAGCCCAATGGGCAAAGTTCCCTGCATCGAAACAGAGCAGGGCTTCTTAACCGAGACCAGCGTTATTATTGATTACCTCGACGAAGCTGGCAGCGGACCTTCTTTTTATCCAGCAGATGCTTTTGCCAAAGCGAAAGTCAGAGAGCTGATTACCTATCTTGAACTGTATATAGAGTTGCCGGCACGACGGCTGTACGGTGACGTGTTCTTCGGTAAGCCGGCCAGTGAGGAAGAGAAAGAAGCGGTTCGTAAACAACTCGAAAAAGGCTTTGCCTCGCTGCGACGCATTGCAAAATACAGTCCTTATTTGGCCGGAAAAGAGCTGACTTATGCGGATATGTATTTCTACTTCAGCGTCAGCCTGGCTACACGGGTGACCAAAAAAGCCCTGAACTGGGACACATTTTCAACCGAGCCTGGCATTCGGGATTTGATGAATCTGCTGGGGGAACGTCCTTCGATCAAGAAAATTCAGGCAGACCAGCAGGCGAGCAGATGACACCGAGACCCGCAAGCACCGTAGTTCTGGTGCGGGAAACCGCTGAAGATATCGAAACCCTGTTGCTGTTGCGCAATACGGCGCTGGTTTTCAATGGTGGTTACTGGGTGTTTCCCGGTGGCAAGATTGATCAGGAAGATTATCCGACTCCCGACGCCCCGGAATATGAGGCGGCGAGGCGGGCGGTGGTCAGAGAGACCAGAGAGGAAGCCGGCATTGAAATTCCTGCGGATGAGCTGATTCATATAGCGCACTGGACCACGCCACCGGGTCAGTCGCGCCGCTATTCCACCTGGTTTTTCGTCTGTCCCTTGCGAGCATCGCCACAGATTGTGGTCGATGACTGTGAGATTCTGGATTACCGCTGGCTGAGCCCTCGGCTGGCTTTGCAAGCACAGGGTCAGGGACAGTTGAAGCTGCCCTTACCTACCATCGCCACCCTGAAGACCCTGCAGCATTACCGCAATCTGCAGGATATGGACATCGCCTTGCGCAATATTGATGTGCATGTATTCCCCACTGACTCGGAATTTTATATCCCGCCAGTGATGGTCTGAGCGGTGTGCAGGCAAGCTGTACGAGCAGCCTGCCTGCAATTAGCGGGGTCAGTCGAGCACAGCCAGTTGCTCTTTGGAGAAGGTTTTTAGCGATTGAGTGTCGTCACGAATCCGTTTAGCCCAGTCCGGGTTCGCCAGCAAAGCGCGGCCCACCGCAATCAGATCGAATTCATCGTCAGCCATGCGCTTCAGCAACTCGCCTATATCAGCTACTTCGGCCTTGCCTTCGCGGTAGGTCGCAATAAACTCCTCATTCAAACTAACGCTGCCCACACTGATAGTCGGCTTGCCGGTGATCTTTTTGGTCCAACCGGCCAGATTCATCGTTGAGCCTGGGAATTCTGCTTCCCAGAAACGCCGGGTGCTGCAATGGAAGATATCAACACCGGCATCTGAAATTGGCTGCAGCATGGTTCCCAGTTCTTCAGGGCTGAGGGTCAGTCGGCTTTCGAAGTCCTGTTGAGTCCACTGTGAAAATCGGAAAATGATCGGAAACTGTTCGCCGACCTGCTGGCGAATCGCCTGCACCAGTTCTGCTGCAAAGCGGCTGCGATTGCTCAATGAACCGCCGTATTGATCGGTGCGCTGATTAGTGCCTTCCCACAGGAACGAATTGATCAGATAGCCATGCGCGCCATGAATTTCCAGACTGTCAAAGCCGAGCTCTTTAGCATTTCTGCCAGCAACAGCAAAAGCTTGGATAATTTCACCTATTTCCTGAATGCTCAGTGGCTCCAGTACTTTCTTGCCTGGAGCCAGCAATCCGGATGGCGATGCCGAGGGATAATCCGGAAAGGGGCCCTGACCGGGTTTACGTATCGGCCCGACATGCCAGAGCTGTGGCGCAATTTTGCCGCCCTCGGCGTGAACCGCCTCAACAACTTTCGCCCAGCCGGCGAGTGCTTCATCGCTGTGGAAGTTGGGGATAGCAGAATCGGAGGAGGCTGCTTTGTGGTTGACCGTAGTACCCTCCGTTATAATTAATCCAACGCCACCTGCCGCTCTTTTTCGATAGTATTCAGCAACATTTTTCCCGGGTACGCCCTCGGGAGAAAAATGACGGGTCATAGGTGCCATGACAATTCGGTTCTTGAGGGTCAGTTTCGGATGTGTGAAGGCTTTGAACAGTGGGTCAGTATTCATGGAGTATTTGCCGATTGTGGATGAAAATAAAATAAGGTGAGGATTGTAAGCAGCCGTAGCCTGTCCGTCCAATCTAAATGACGGGCAAACACTCTGCGTATCATGTGGAATACAGCAAGGTGTTTCACGGTCACACTCTGACCAGCATTGCAAAATATCGACCTGAGTTCAGGGTGCGCCTGACCTGCAATTCAGGTCTGTGGTCTGTTTCCAGCCGGTGAAGCGCTTGCATTTAAGGCGTCGTTAATGGGATAGTTAAATCGTCCGCCGGGGTGGGGTGAGGCATAGCGCAAGAGACTTTATTCAACCATTAAGCAGAGATACGCCATGTCGTCTCCCACAGTCGAAAACTTACGTCATACCCTGGCGAACATACGTCGCCGCCGCCGCAGTCTGCATATTCTGCAACAAAGCAGCATTACGCTGATTGGGCTGATCCTGCTGGTTTTCTCCTTAAGTCTTATTGATGCCTGGCTGCTGCCACCACGCGCTGGCGCTATCGGTTTGTTCCTGGTTCTGCTTGTCGGTGCAGCCGCTTTGCTGTGGCGATATGTTTATGTACTGAACCGTGTTCAATCCGACGATAAGCAACTTGCTCATTATGTTGAGGAGAAAATTCCCGATCTGGAGCAGCGGCTGCTGACTTCACTGGAGTTCAGCCAGGAGGAACTGGAGTCTGGTCGCAAAGGTGTTTCTCATCAATTTATTAAACAACTGTGGCGCGATGCCGAGCAGCATGTACAGCAACAGCATGAGCAGGTGGAACATCTCGAGTCCTCGCCGGCACCCTGGCTTGCGCTGGGTTCTGCTGCCGCGGCACTGGCCCTGGTCGGTGCGCTGTTTCTGAGTTCAGATGCTTTGTTACGGGCCGGTGGACAGCTTCTGTGGCCGTTCACACCAGATCCTGTGCCGCTGGTCCTTGCGCCGCCGGAAGAACCTCTCGAGATCATAATTTCGATTGAACCCGGCGACCTCAGCATGCAACGTGGTGATGCCGCGACGATTGTTGCGCGCGTGATTAATGCTACCCCCAGCGATGTGCAACTGCGTATGCAGACCGATAGCGTCAACTGGCAGAATGCCACGATGCGTCAGGAAGGCAGTGGCAGTGACAGCGCTTCTTACAGCTACTTCCTGCCCTCAGTGCAGCAGGACACCGTTTATTACGTTAATTTTAATCATCTTGGTGAACAGCGCTCGCAGCAATTTCGTATCAGTCTGTATGACCTGCCGAAAGTTGAACGGATTGATGTCGCCTACAGCTATCCTGAATATACCGGCTGGACCAATGAGCGCACCGAAAATTCGGGCGACATGGTGGTACCCGAAGGCACTGAGGTTGAACTGGAGGTGCTCTTCAACAAGAATGTCATCAGCGCAGTGATTGAGTTCCAGAACCCGGATGGCGCTTATGAAAATATCGATCTGCTGGTAGATGGCGCGGTCGGTCGCGCTGCTTTCACGGTAGCTGCAGATACCGCTTATCGTATCAATGCGGTCGACTTTGATCGGCTTGAGAGCCGGGATCCGCAGGATTACTACATCCGCGCTATTGAGGATACCCCGCCAACACTGGTGCTGCGAAGTCCTGGTCGTGATCAGGACGTGATGCCGCTCGAAGAAGTGGTGCTTGAGGTGGAAGCAACTGATGACTATGGCATCAGCCGGTTTTCACTGCACTACAGCGTGGTGGGAGCCGATGAGGTGGCGGTGGATTTTCTTCCTGAAGAGCGGACCCGCACGATTGTGGGCAATGAGCTGATTTATCTTGAGGATCTGCAGGTGGCGCCGGGTGATTTCGTCAGCTACTACCTGACGCTGGCAGACAATAATGATCTGAAGGGTTCAACAGAAGTGATTTCCGATATCTATTTCCTGCAGATTATCCCTACTGACCAGGAGTTCCGTCAGGTCAATTCTGGTGGTCAGAGCCAGGGCGGCCAGGGTGGCAGCCGGGGTGACAGCAGTGAACTGGTCACCGTGCAAAAAGACATTATTGCTGCAACATGGAAACTGCGCCAGCAGATCAATGCCGGTGCCGATTCATTTTCTGATGATGTCAGTGTGGTTGCTGAGGCGCAGCTTGAGGCGACCCAGCGTGCGCAGATGTCAATCGATCGGCTTTCTGAGCGTCTGAGTTTCTCCGATGCCAGCTACGACAGCGCAGTTCGTAACCTGCAACAGGCCATTGAGCAGATGAATCTGGCCGTGCAGGAATTAACTCTGGAGCAGGTTAACAGCGCGCTTAAACCAGAACAGGCAGCGCTGCAGTTTATTTTGCGTGCCGAGGCCGATATTAATCGCACCAATGTCTCCATGCAGCAGGCCGGTGGCGGTGGTGGGGGTGGTGGCGCTCAACAGGAGCGCGAAGATCTGCGCGAACTGTTTGATATGGAGATGGGGCAGCGTGAAAATCGTTATGAGACGCCCAACAGCGCTGGTGGCAG
>JBDNGQ010000038.1:0-6135 GCA_041689205.1 Pseudohongiellaceae bacterium
GCCTTGATGGATTACCAGGTTCGCTGCATCATGCTTGAACTCGGTTGAAAATGTACGACGTTGCTTTGCCATGGAGCACCTCTTTGTTGGCGGCAATATTACCACCTAAGTTGGTGTCCGGTTTTATTAGACCACTACAATTCGAGAGGGACGCCGCAAGAGCGTGGCGCCCCTTAGTTCTAAGTTAGGCATCACAGAGAGGCCGCCCGTGGCAATCAACCCGATCCCACCCAAACTCCCGCTCACGAATGCGACCGTGGAGGAATTCTACGAATGGCTGTTCGCACCTTGGGTCAAAGAACTTGGACTACGCGACTTCGATGTCGCGCCTGGAAGGGTCGTGGCTACATTGCCCCAAGACAGGAAGCTTCAATTTGTGAGCGGCGCGATCTGCGGGCAGGTCATCATGTCAGCTGTGGACACTGTCGTCTCTCTAGCCATGGCAACGACAGAAAGAACCTCGAAAGGCACGATATACCAGCACACCCATTTCTTACGACCGGCCATGACGCACGACATGCACGTTGAGGCGAATGTTCTACGGTTTGGCAAAGCTTCTGCGTTCGCTGAGGCGAAGGTTACTTTTGCCAACTCCGGCGAACTTGTAGCGCATGCAACCCTTGAGTTTGCATTCTAGGCCGCGAGTGATGCCTAATTTACGTTAGACTTCATAGTCACTCTTTGAAAGGGGACGTATTATGATTGAGCAAGGCATAAAGATCTCGTGGTCCTACTGTACAGAATATGTCCCCATCGACATTGAACAACTTGATGGCGCGACCGTCGCAACGACAATGGAGGTTTTGAGGTGTAGTGGTTGAGCTGGCTTTCGGGTGGGTCTAGCGGCGTCTTAATCGTATCTAATCTTGGTGAGCCATACTTAATATTTAGAATGGTCATTTTATTTTCAATTTTAATTTTGTCACCGTCCGTCAACATCATCCTCGAGTTGTGCAGTTGCGGGTACATAGATCGCATTGGTAATCGATCCATTGCGAATACGCTCAACCGCTTCGTCAATCACATGCAGTGGAACAAGGAACCATTCCTTTGGTTTGACGGGGTGGCCGAAGCGGTCTTCGATGGTCAAATCAATCTGGGCTGCGCCAAATAGGCGGTGAAAAATATTTTCCAGTCGGGTGCGATTCAGATTATGCAGTTTGTAAGTTGCGACAATCTCGACATCTGCCAACAGGTAGGTCGCATCATGCGCCGCGTTGGCTATGCGGGTCTCCACCTTGCCTCCAGTGACGCCGATTTTGTGGATTAACGCCCGATGTTCAGCAACAAATGGATGATTGGACAAGCTGCGTAGTACATAGATAGTTCCGCTTTCAATATCATCTGACTCTGCTTTATCGCCAAACAAGGGGCCCAAATATGTATCTGTCAGTCGCCTGCCAGTCTCGTCTTTATACAGCGCACGTTGGAGCGAGCGGCGCAGGAGATTGCTCTGCGTGCCGTTAGCGTAGATCAGCAGCAAACGTGCATCGCTTTCCCCATTTGGGGCTTTGATTGTTTCGCCCACTTCAGCCACATAAGTAAGCTGTCCGCCAAGAACAAAAAAGTGCCCTACCTCAATACTTGTATCGCGTCCAAAGCGCAGAGTCGTACGCGCACCGGATTTAAGTTCTCGCTCTGCCTGCTCGAACAATGGCTGGTACTGGTCGAAGTTTTCACACCGCGTACGATCGGCAATCTCCTCTGCCGCTCTCTTGTTAGCGCTGGAGCGCACATGGCGTAACACGGTGATGTCATCTTCATCTACGGATTGCTCACCAATGCCCAGTTGAGCCAAAAGAGCATCTTCATCGAGCTCGCTGACATCTTGCTGAGTCGTCGCCGTCGCTGTCAGCAAGCCCACCTTATCCAATTCGGCTAGAAGGGCTTGGGCTTCGGGTAACTTGCGTAGCTGATTCAGACGAACGGCGTACAAGCGCTCAAAGATGTCCTTGTCTTCCCCATGCTGCGGGATACGCCCGTGGGTTTGATGAAAACGCAAGATATCCTCGAAACCGGCGATGATGCGCTCCTCTCGAGGTGTGTGATGGGAGGCCTTGAGCGGAGTAACCTCTACTCCTAGGGCGCCCAATAGTTCATCATCGTCCATTTCAACCATTTTCAGATTCCCCTTGTCCCTGTGCTGCCTTAGCCTGTGCTCTGTATCGTGCGAACGCTGCCACGCCCTCAGCCATGCGCTTTTCCCAAGCGTCGGCGGAGTTGATGTCTGGCAGGCGGCCTCGCTCGTTCTTGAACTGCAGGGCGCGTTTGGACAGTTCGCGTGCTTCGTCTTCAGAGATGCTGACCTTTTTGGCCGCGATGCTTGCCTGCACTTGGCGCAACGATTTCTCGTCCATTGCCTTTGCCAGTACAGCGTAGGCGGCATCGAATGGATTGATGCGGTCGATCAGGTCAATGTCCAGTTCGCGCACGTTAACGAACTTGCGCACACCAACTAGCAAGGCGGTGCTGCCTTGCCCAGAGTCACTGCCATTGGCGTCAGCGTGCGCGATGGCGAGCTTGGCCTGCTGAGTGATGTTCATGGCGGCAATGGCGTGCTGGCGGACGGCCTCTTGATCAATAACGCTCAACTCCGGGTAGCGCTCGCGCACGATTTTGCCCATGTGTAACTGAGTCAGCTCTTCGGGCAGCGTATTTTCTTTGTCGAACAGCCCGCGCTCCACCACTGTTTTGTTTTGCAAGAAACTGGTGACGACCTCGTTCAAATCCTCTTTGCAGATGCGGGTAGCTTCAGCTGTTGTTGGCGTTGTCAGCCCGTTGATTTCGACGTGGTACTGACCGGTGCCTTCATTCACGCCCACGTTGGTGCGACCTAGCTGGTAACCACTGGGCCCGTAGTCAAAACCTTCCTTTGCCCCCGTGTCCTTTGGGGTGAACTCATAACGTGGCGCTAGCACCTGCTCCATCAATAAGCTAGCGGAGATGGCCTTGAGCATGTCGTTCACGGCCTCCGCTACCGCGGCTTGTTCCGCTGCTGGTTCGGCGATCAGGTTGGTAAAGCGTGAGCGTTCTTTGCCTTCGGCGTCACGGGTGGCACGGCCTATGATCTGTACGATTTCGGTCAGGCTACTGCGGTAACCGATGGTCAACGCATGTTCACACCAGATCCAGTCAAAGCCCTCTTTCGCCATGCCCAGCGCGATGATCACGTCCACGTGGTCGCGGTTGTGTTTCTGAGCAGGGTCTTTCAGGGCGCCTAGCACTTTGGAGCGCCTGGCGGCGTCGCTGTCGTCCACGAGATCGGCTACTTTCAGGGTGCGGCCGTCCTTGGTGTTGATGAGGTGAAAACCGGTGACGGGGTCGACGCTGTGCCAGTCGCCCAGCGCGCTCATAATTTCATTAACCTCGCGCTCTTTGTCTTTGAGGCTTTCGCGCGCGTTCACGTTGGGAATATGCACGATGGTCTTCAACGTCGGGTCTAGTACCTTGTTGACAGCATTCACATACGGGCCGGTATAGAAGAAGTAGCCAATATCCAAAGACTTGAGCCAACGGTAGCCATTGAGCTGTTCGTAGTAGGTGTAAGTAATCGTCTCAAACTTGGCCTCCTCCGCTGGTGCCAGCACCGCCTCGCTGTCGCCGCGGAAGTAGGAGCCTGTCATGGCTACGAGGTGTACCTTGTCGCGGTTAATCAGCGCGCTCAACTGGCTGCCCAGCCTGTTATCCGGATTAGCCGACACATGGTGGAACTCGTCGATAGCAATCAGGCGATTGTCGAAGGCTTCGATGCCCAACTCATCTATGGCGAAGCGGAAGGTGGCATGGGTGCAGACCAGCGTTTTGTCAGTGCTTCCCAGAAATTTGCGTACAGCCTCAACCTTGGACTTAGCCACGCGCGGCTCGTCTATGCCGGGGGCATTGCACAGGTTCCACTCTGGCGCCACCTGCCAGTCGCAATAAAAGCCGAATTGGCTCAAGGGTTCATCAGCAAAGCTGCTGCCAATAGAGCGCTCCGGCACCACCACCACCGCCTGCTGCAAGCCTTGGTTATGCAGCTTGTCGAGCGCGATAAACATGAGCGCGCGGGACTTGCCCGATGCGGGCGGAGACTTGATCAGCAGATATTGTTCGCCACGCTTGGAATAAGCGCGCTCTTGCATAGTGCGCATGCCCAGTTCGTTGGAGCGGGTGGATGCTCCGGTATGTGCCGTACTGATGGAGACGGACGGCACGGTGTAGTTGTTCGTGGGATTGGTCATGGCTTCCGTCCTTTATGCTGAAGGTCTTTTTCTAGTTGCTCGATTTCCTTCAGGTCGGCGTCGTCGGCGGCCCTGGCTTCGCTTATTCGGCGCTGCTGGTCGTAAGCCTCATAACGATCAACGGCGACTTTCTTCATGTGTTCGTGGCTGATAGAGCCCGCGCCTTCGAGGATGGACTGATCATTGAATTCCAGCATTTTGTCCACGTTGTTGCGCCAGAAATCGAGCGTCAGTTGCTTCTGCTGTTTGACCCGCAATTCAGCTTGTTCAAGAAAAATGACCACAAGGCGGTTGAGGGTGTCGATCTCGTCAGCGTTCAGGTAGTTTTTGGCGATAATGACATCCTGCTTGCGAACTCGCGTGCCACTCCAGCTGGTCAGCGCCATATTGGGCTGGCTAGTATCGGCACGCTTCAAGATCAACTCCGCGGCGGTATGGCCGGTGGTGGCATAGAGCAGCTTGTTCTGCACTTCGGCAAAGAAGAGGCCTGTCTCCCGCTCGTGGCCCTGATAATCCGAACTGAGAGTAAAGAGCTCGCGCACCTTCTGGTAGAAGCGCTTCTCCGAGGCCCGGATGTCGCGGATTCGTTCCAGCAGTTCATCGAAATAGTCCCAACCGCCGGGGTTCTTGAGGCGCTCGTCATCCATCACGAAGCCCTTGCGTAAAAACTCCTTCAGGTGCGTGCTGGCCCATTGGCGAAATTGAACGCCACGGGGAGAGCGCACGCGGTAGCCGATAGCGAGGATCAGGTCGAGGTTGTATTGCACTAACTTACGCTGAACCTGTCTCTGGCCCTCCGTTTGAACTGTCAAGGATTCCTTGACAGTTGCCTCTGCGGTTAACTCATTGTCGTCAATAATATTCTTGGCGTGCAGGGACACGTTCTGCTTGGTGGTTTGGAATAGTTCAGCAATTTCCATCTGGCTCAGCCAAATAGTGTCGGTTTCTACCCGTAGCTGGAGTCGAGTTTGGCCATCGGCAGAGGTATAAAGGATCAGTTCACTCATGAGGCGTTCTTGCCTCGTATCGCCTTTGCAGCAAGCTTGGTTTTAGCTGCAGCTGTCATTTTGGTGTAAAGCTCAAACAGCTTTTCCAGCCGCTCAGTGTCGTTCTTGAAACGGCGGCCGATGTAGATGCGCTCGAGCACTTCATCGTTGCGCTCGTGGGCGTGGCGCAGGTTCTCTGGCATATTTAACGGATTGTACAGGTCTGCAATCGTGGCCGGGAAATGGGCTTCTCGGGCAAGTAAAATATTCTCCGCGCAGTTGGTCAAATCGACTTTATTCTGCTCTGTAAGCAGGGGAGCCGGGAAAGTGTTCCAGCCAATTGTGTTGGAATACCTAAAGTCGGTTTTCATTTTTCCGCATACTGTTGCAATCCAGACGAGGTGAATGCGTGAGGCAACAATTGCCATGTTCCAGAGAGGGGCATCAAAAGCGGCAAAAAGAAGATCTGTAATTATGGTAGTTCGAGGCAGTATCCCAACTGGCAAGTAGTCGCGGGATTCAGATGATACCTTAGGGATTGCCATGACGACTTCGCTCCCTTTCTGGCGCATTTCACCAAATTTATAAGGAAAATTAGCCATTGAAATAGTGGCTGCCTTAGGGCTGTTCAGACGCATTCTCTTTACAGCCTCTATCCTATCGGAAATAGAAGCTATTAAACTAGCTTCGTTCGCGTCTGCATCACTAATCCATAGGCAATATCTATCTAGGCCGCGAATAAATTCTGCAGAACCGTAAATTTTTCGAACAAATTTCTTATGCTGTTGCTCGGTAAGTCCTAGCTCGTTAAGTTCCATTTTTGATAGAAGCAAATGTCCGCCATCCGTAGGTTGGCTGCCTTTGGTCATTTCTGACAAACCCTGCAACGGTCGAGATCGTTTAGCAACGAAGACACTGGCGGCCGGGAC
>JBDNGQ010000039.1:0-13058 GCA_041689205.1 Pseudohongiellaceae bacterium
CCAATCCAGTCCCAGGATCAGAATGGCGAGCTCCGGCAATTGCAGGATCTGGTCGGCGACAAAGGCTTGATTCTGGTGCTGAGCCGCTCCTTCGACTGGTGCCCTTTCTGCATCACCCAGTTAAACAAGCTGGTGGAAACCGCGCCGCAATTCAAGGAACTCGGTATCGGCATCGCCACCATGACCTATGATTCCCTGCAGACTTTACAAGAAGCGGAGTTGGATTACGGCACCACATTCCCGCTGCTGCGCGATGCCGACACGCAATACTTCAGCGCGCTTGATGTGTTGAATAAAGGCTACGAACCTGGCTCACGCGCCTATGGCATTCCCGAGCCTGGCATTTTTCTGGTCGATACGGAGGGCATAATCCGCTTCAAGTTCTCTGAACAGGATTATCGGGTACGGCCGGATTTCGCCGACGTGCTGGCTGCTGCCGCCGCGCTGTGAGTTGTTGATCCACTGTAAGCTGTTGAACAGCCCTGGCTTTGGGAGCCATGGCTTGCTGATCTGCGCAAAGGGATAAAATAATAATGTTCGGACTCGGTCCTGCCGATTGGCAGGCGATACACGTCACGCTAAAACTGTGTTTCTTCACCACGGTAATCCTGCTGCTGATTGCCACGCCGCTGGCCTGGTGGCTGTCGCGTGGCCGCTCTGCATGGCGGGTTGCGGTGCAGGCAATTGTGGCTTTGCCGCTGGTCTTACCACCGACGGTGCTGGGTTTCTATCTGCTGGTAATGCTGGGCCCGCGCGGGCCGGTCGGCAGCACGCTGGAAAGCATCGGTCTCAATCATCTGGCCTTCTCCTTTGAAGGCATCCTGCTGGCCTCCGTGCTGTATTCCATGCCGTTCGCGGTGCAACCTCTGCTGGAATCATTCAACAATCTCGGCCGACGTCCGGTTGAGGTTGCTGCATCGTTGGGCGCGGGCGTGATAGATCGTTTTTTTACCGTGGTGCTGCCTTTGTGCAAGGGCGGATTTGTGGTGGCCGCCACGCTCAGTTTTGCTCATACGGTTGGCGAATTTGGCATCATTCTGATGCTCGGCGGCAGCATTCCCGGCGAGACAAAAGTGCTGTCTGTATTAATTTATGATCATGCTGAAGCAATGAACTATGCCGCTGCTCATCGTTTATCATTAATACTGCTGGTGTTTTCCTTCCTCGTTCTGTTTGTGGTTTATGGCATTAATCGCCGCTTCCAAGTGGTTAAAATATGAACGGCCAATTGCATGTTCAAGCGCAATTGCGGCTCGGAGATTTCAAGCTGCAGGTCGATACCCACTGGCCTTTGCAGGGTGTCACTGCGTTGTTCGGCCGCTCCGGTTGCGGCAAAACCACCTTGCTGCGGATCATCTCCGGGCTCGAAAAGGTTAAAGGCGCACAGGTTCATTTTGCAGATCAATGCTGGCAGAGCGATAAGGTCTGGGTTCCGGCCGAGCAGCGCCGCGTTGGGCTGGTGTTCCAGGAGCCTAGTCTGCTGCCGCATTTATCAGTCACCGGTAATCTGCTCTATGGCTATAAGCGCACGCCGCCCGCGCTGCGGCGACTGCAGATTGATGCGGTGGTAGCAATGCTGGGGCTGGAGACGCTGCTGGAGCGCGGCGTGGCTCAGCTGTCTGGCGGTCAACGTCAGCGCGTGGCATTGGGACGGGCGCTGTTGAGCAGCCCGCAGCTGCTGTTGCTGGACGAACCGCTGGCAGCACTGGATACGCAGACAAAGCGCGAAATTATGCCCTTCCTGTCAAAACTGGCCCAACAATCCGGGGTGCCCATGGTACTGATTACCCATGCGCCCGATGAGGTGCAAAGGCTGGCCGACCGGGTGGTGTTTATGCATAACGGGGCAATCACTGAAGTCGATGGTCTGCAACAGGCACTGGCCCGGCCGGATTCGCCCTTATTTGATGACGAGGGCCCTTCATCGGTTCTGGAAGGCGAGCTGAGCCTGCCTGATGAGCATGGAATGAGTCAATTTGGCCCGGAGCATTCACGCTTGCGGGTGCAGGCCAGCGCTGCCGAAGAGCAGACTCATATCCGCCTGCGGGTGCTGGCCAGAGATGTCAGTGTGGCGCTCGATGATCCGGCCCGGATCAGCATTCAAAATCATTTGAAAGTGGTCATCAATCAGCTGCATGAGCTGCCGGGTAATCGTCTGCTGCTAAGCACTGCATTGCGCGATGGCCAGACACTGCTGATCGAAATCACCCCCTGGTCAGCACAGCAGCTTGGTCTGCAGCCTGGCCAGCAGGTTTATGCCTTGATTAAATCGGTCGCACTTATTCGATAGCAGTTATTCGATAGCAGTTATTCGGTAGCACTTATTCGATAGCATCGGCCTGAACCAGCAGCTCGGGCTCTATCTGCTGCCTTTGTTTCTTACCCAGCATAAAGCGCGTGAAGTCGTCCAGGATCAGATACAAAGACGGAATCAGAAACAGCGTCAACACGGTACCAAACAAAATTCCGAAGCCCAGCGACAGCGTCATTGGAATCACCAGCTGGGCCTGCATGCTGTCCTCAAACATGATTGGCAACAGCCCCAGGAAGGTGGTCAGCGTGGTCAGCAAAATCGCTCGGAAGCGGCTGGTGCCAGCCTCAACCACAGCTTCTGTTAATGGCATACCCTCACGTCGGCCGCGGTTTACAAAATCCACCATGATCAAACTGTCGTTAACGATAACTCCAGACAAGGCCACCAGACCAAACAACGACATCATGCTGACCGTGGCGCCAAACACGATATGGCCAATCAATGCCCCCACCAATCCAAAGGGAATAACCGCCATCACGATCAAGGGCTGAATGTAGGAGCGCAAGGGAATGGCCAGCAGCGCATAAATCAAAAACATCGCGGCCATAAAAAACAGCGCAATCCTCTGAATCAGATCGGCCTGCTCCTGACTCGCGCCTCCCAGGCTAAAGTTGACCTCCGGATAGGTTTCCAGCAATTGCGGAATGTAATTGTCGATCACATCGCGGATTACTGCAGCGGACTGCGCCACCTGCGAATCAATATCGGCGGTGACTGATACCGTGCGCTGGCGATCGATACGGGTAATCGCAGAGAAACCTTCACCGATATCAACTTCTGCCACTTCGCTGAACGGAACCTCATCACCGTTGGCAGTGCGAATGCGCATGTTTTCGAGATTCGCAATCGAGCTACGCTCACCTTCCGGGTAACGCACCATGACTTTGATCTCATCGCGGCCACGCAGAATACGCTGCGCCTCTTCGCCATAGAACGCCTGTCTGACCTGCGAGCCCAGGGTATTAGCATTCAAGCCAAGCTGCTCGGCATTGGGTTTAATACGCAGTTTTATTTCTTCGCCGCCCTTGCTGAACGAATTGGTAACATCAAACACGCCAGCATACTCGCCCAGTTTCTGCTCCAGGTCCGTGGCTGCACGTTCGAGCTGCTGATAATTCGTTCCCATCAATTGCAGATTGATTGCCGAGCCACCACCCGCACTGGTACTGGAGAAAAAACGCACTTCCCGGGCGCCCGCAACGTCGCCCACACGCTCACGCCAGCGCCGCTCAATTTCAGTGGCCGGCACAGAGCGAACTTCATTCTTGGTCAGCTCCACCACCAGCGAGCCACCGCTGTCACCGTTGGTAAACACCATCACATGATCAACAGGATTTTCATCCGGATATTCTTCGTTCAGCGTCAGCACCGCCTGCTCCATGCGGCTCAGTGCGGCATTGCGCGCCTCATAGGAAGCGCCATCATTCATGTTTAATTCGGCCTGAATAAAGTCGCTGGGAATATTCGGGAAGAATTCAAAACGGACCAGACCACCAATGACAATACCGGCACTGATAATCAGCGCGGTCAGGCACAGTGCCACCGTGGCATAGCGGTTCGCCAGCGCTCTTATCAGCGCGGGTTTATAGGCATTATGAATGAAGCGCGCCAGCCAACTGGCCACCCATTCCTGATAGCGCTCCAGAGGGCTGGGCTTGCTGCGCTTCTTTTTGCCGAGCGCGGAATGAGCCAGATGCGCAGGCAGAATCAACTTGGATTCAATCAGCGAGAACAGCAGGCAGAGAATCACCACCATACCGATAGCTTCGAAAAACGGTGCCACCTGACCACCGACCAGCAGCATCGGTGCAAAGGCCGCGATAGTGGTAAGTACGCCGAAGGTAGCCGGCACCGAAATCCGCTTAACGCCGGTGATGACATTTTCCAGACTATGCCCGTTTTTGGTGACTTCCGAGTGCACACTTTCGGCGGTGATAATGGCATCGTCGACCACAATCCCCAGCACCAGTATCAAGCCAAACAGGCTGATCATATTGATGTCTACCGGATACGGGCCCATCGGCATCAACCATAATGCGCCGAAGAAACTCACGGGAATGCCAATCATCACCCAGATCGCAATCTTCAGACGCAAAAAGGTGGTCAGCACGAAGAACACCAGGAAGGCGCCCATCGCCAGGTTACCAAGCATCATATTGAGCTGGCCCTTGAGATAGAAAGCGGTGTTGCCCCAGCTGGCTACACTGACTCCAGGTGGAAAACTGCCACGCTGCTGTTCAATATACCGTCCAACCGCCTGTTCTATATCCAGCACATTCTGCTCAGGCGTTGAGAGTATCTGCAGGGTGAGTGAGCGATTGCCGTCGAAGCGGGAAAAATTTTCAGTCTCAACAAAGCCATCCGTTACAGTAGCGATGTCTTTAACCAATAAGCGGCTACCATCGGCATTGGTGCGCAACACGATGTTTCCGTATTCAACACCGGTATAGGCCTGCTCCTGAGTGCGCAGCTGAATGCGTCCTGCTTCGGTTCTAATGGCGCCACCTGGCACATCAACAGAAGAGGCACGGATAGCATTCGCTACCTGCGACATGGTCAGCCCGTATTTACGCAGATCATTCTCTGAAACCTCAACGGCAATCTCAAACGCCCGCTCGCCCTGAATACGCGCCTGGCTGACTTCCGGCAACAACATAATGTCGTCACGAATGCTTTGCGCCAGTAATTTCATGGCGCGGTCGTTCAGGTTGCCATACACCGACACATTCAGCACCGGTTGCACCATTTCAATTTCACGCACCACCGGCCGCTCTACCCCATTAGGAAACGTAGAAATGCGGTCAATGCGGCTTTTTACTTCGTTCAAAAGGTCAACGACGTCATAGCCTGCTCCAATCTCCAGCATCACCATGCCAGAGCTTTCTCTGGCTGTGGAGCGGATTCGGTTGATGCCGCTGAGACCCTGAATAGCTTCCTCTATGGGCACCACAATCGCCAATTCCACTTCTTCTGGCGCGGCGCCGGGATAGGCCATGGAGGCCTGAATCATGCGGGTTTCGAAATCAGGAAATATCTGAATTTTGATGACGAAAACTGACGCGATTCCCGCCGCAACAATCAACAGCATCAGCAGATTGGCAGCGATGCCATTGCTGGTGAACCAGGCGATCATGCCCTTATGAGAGGTCTGCGGAACAGGTTTCATTGGCTTGTCACCCCAGGAACCACGCCAGCATTTGCACCAGGACTTACACTCGGATTAACGCGCATACCTTCCAGCGCTATCTGCACGGGGGAAATTATCACCTGCTCATTGTCGCTGAGCCCCTGATCGATATAGACCCAGTCGGCATCAGCACGAACCACATTGACCTGACGTCGGCGCAGGCGCTGCTCTGCATCCATCAGCAACACCTCATTGCCATTGTAGAGCGCCTTATGCGGCAGCGAAAAAATATTGCTGACACGGATGCCACTTAGTCTGGCGTTTACAAACGTGCCAGCCGACAGCACAGCTTTATCCGGCTTGCGCAACGCATACGGATCCGCGATACGGGCCACCGCAAAATGCATCCGGCTATTGCTGTCGACCACGCCTTCCGTGCGCACAATGCTGCCCTGCCAATGCTGTTGCCGGCCAGCCACGACCGCATGCAGAACAACCGGCGAGGCCTCCGCGCCAGCCAGTTGTCCGGGCCGCGGCAGCGCCAGCCATGCCAGATCGCTGTCGCTCAGGGGCAGCCTGATCTCAGCATAATCAGTGGCAAAAATGCTCGCTATCTGGCTGCCCATGCTGATGTACTGACCGATATCGGCAGATTTCTCGCGGACCAGCGCATCGTAAGGTGCTCGAATAGTGGTGCGGGCAAGTTGTCGCTCTGCTCTTTGCAGATCTGACTCTGCAGAAAGCACCCGCGCTTCCGCTTCCAGCAGAAAAGGCGTGCGCAGGGCCAGCAGCGGTGCACTTTCACGCGAACGGCCGGAGAGATCCCATTGTTTGCCGGCCTGCTCGGCCTGAGCCGCCTCCAGACTGAGCTGCGCCTGGGCGGTCAACAGATTGGCGCGTGCCTGCTCCACCGCCACCTGATAATCGTCTGAATCGATGGTCAGCAGCACTTCGCCCTGATTGAAGTAACCGCCCGCTACCAGTTTTTCAGACACTGATATCACCTTGCCAGAAACCTCAGACACGATGGTAGTCTCCGTACGCGGGGTCACCGTGCCCTGAGAGGCAATAGTAAAAGTGATATCAGCGCTGCGCGCAGTCATGATTTCCACCGCGGCAACGCGCTCGGCCACCGCTGTACTTTCGGGTTGTTCTTTAAAAATAATCATCGCGCCAGCAAGCATTACGCCAACGCCAACGATAAACACTGGCAGCACTAAGCGCCCCATGCGCTTCATTAAGGAGTTTTTCATGGCGATTCCGTTACTCAGTGAGTGATAGTTTTTTAAGCAGCAGCTCATTGCTGCTGCGGGCTTCACGATAGAAGCGTTGCATTTCCCGAAGACGCTGTTTAGTCTCCTGCATGCCGTCCGGAATCGAATTGCTGGCTTGATCCACGATTGTCTGCATCCGCCGCATTCGCGCCACTACGCCATCAATCATCCGCACATAGGGGGATTGTGAAAGCCGGTAATAATCCTGGCGATCGCCGGGCATGGTGACCTTTTCGATAAAGCCTATACTTTCCAGCATGCGCGCATTGGTGCTGACGCTGCCACGGCTGACTTTTAGCTCCTCAGCCAATTGCGCAAAGCTGACCGGCCCACCGTGGATGATGAAATATCCGAACAGGCGCCCGGCGATTCTGGGCATACCGTCACTCTGGGCGTTCAGGCCCATGCGTTCGATAAACTGCTCAACTCCCTCGCTGGCCTCGTCTAAAACCTCGCTGTGGAGTGTCAAACTGGCAATACTAGCGCTCATTTCGATATCCTGATTCATTTCGTTTAATCATTACTGAACACACTGAACGGGCGAGTCTACGCGGCTGAATATAGAGTTGCCAGCCGCCCAGGCTTAAATGCGGCAGATCACCGAAATATCAGGTTATGGTGCTTGTGAATGCTGTCGCTGAGCGGTACAGATTGCGCTGCAGGTGACATCAGCAAACGCACTCCCATACAATGAGACACCATCTTTTGCGTACAAGGAAACTCATGGGCCTTGCTATTGATCGCACGGATTTCACCGAGGAAGACTTTTCCCGCTTTCGAGATCGTTTGGGAAGCAATCTAAAAGCGCTGGCGCAATTACTGGCTGATCCGCAATTCGGAGCAGGTCCGCAATCCTTTGGCGCCGAACTGGAACTGTATATCGTTGATGCCCAGGGCCGCCCGCTGCTGATCAATCAGGACATTCAGGCGGCCTTGAATGACCCGCAGCTGACGCTGGAACTAAACCGCTTTAACCTGGAATACAATTTCAGCCCAGTGCTGATCAAGGACAACTGTTTCAAGGCCACCGAAACCGAAGCGTTACACGCACTGGAAAAAATCAATCAGTGCGCCAGTCAATGGCAGGGCACGGTGTTCCCGATCGGCATTCTGCCCACCCTGCAACCTGCCGATCTCGGTTACCAGGTGATGACCGATCTGCCCCGCTACCACGTGCTCACCAGAGAGTTGCGCAATATCCGCCGCGGTCTGTTTCGCATCAACATTCAGGGTGAGGAGCAACTTGATCTGGAAATGGAAGACGTGACCCCTGAGGGAGCCAACACCTCTTTTCAAATTCATTTGCGCGTTCCTGCCGGTGAATTCGCCGACTTTTATAATGCGGTGCAACTGGTCACTCCGCTGGTGCTGGCAGCGTCTGCAAATTCACCCATCCTGTTTGGCAAACGGCTCTGGCATGAAACCCGAATCCCCTTATTCAAACAGGCCATTGATTGTCGGCGTCCGGATCCGGTTCACCCGCGTCCGGCCCGGGTGAATTTTGGCAACGCCTGGGTCCGCAAAAGTGCGCTGGAACTGTTCACTGAAGCAGCCTGTCTGTATCGGCCAATCATTCCGATCTGCAGTGATGAGGATCCGTTTTCGGCGCTGCGGGCTGGCGAAACACCGGCATTACAGGAGTTGCGCTTGCAGATGGGCACGGTATGGCTATGGAATCGCCCAGTCTATGATCCCGTCGATGGGGGACATCTGCGCATTGAAATGAGGGCACTGCCAGCCGGGCCATCCGTCGTCGATATGATGGCAAATTCGGCGCTGATTATCGGGCTGGCGCGGCTGATGCAAACGAGCATCAATGATCTGTTACCTTCAATTCCGTTTGATTATTGCGTGCGTAACTTTTACCGCGCGGCCGAGCAGGGCTTGAAAGCGGAACTGATCTGGCCTTCGATAACTCAGTCTGAACCTGAGTACCGCACCGCCGCCAATATTCTGCATACACTGCTACCGCTGCTGCCCGAACAGCTGGCCGCAATGGGATTTCAGAAAGCTGATTATGAAGGGCTGCTGACCGTGATCCATGAGCGCCTGGACAATCGCCAGACCGGCGCTCAGTGGCAACTCGATAAACTCACAGCTCTGCGTAAAGAGCTGTCGCAGGATGAAGCGTTAATGGAGATGCAGCGGCAGTATCAGCAATACAGCCTGCAGAATATTCCAGTTTCACAGTGGCGTTGATGCGGTCGTCCAGCGCTTTTTTTATCCAGGAGCATTTGTTTTACAGCACATCCGATTCTTTGCACCAACAACAGTTGCAAAGCGCTTGGAAGGTGCCATAAGGAATCCTTTATGACTGCGTTGTTGCATTACTGGCACAGCCCTGCATCCGAACAAGTGGCACCGAGCGCCATTGATTTTTTGCAGGCACTGCCGGGGCCGACTCATATTTATATTCCCGGCCGGGACGGCTCCCGCTGCCGCGCAGTGGTCTCCCTGCTGCACGGCAACGAACCGTCCGGTTTCATGGCAATCCATGCGCTGCTGCGCCAGGACATCAAACCTGCCGTCGACATGCATTTCTTTATCGCCAGTGTGGCGGCTGCCCGGGCCAGGCCGCTGTTCTTTTATCGCATGCTGCCGGGCGAGCGCGATCTGAACCGCTGCTTCCGGCCGCCTTTTGATAACAATGCCCAAAGTCAGCTGGCCAAAGCAATGCTGGACAAGCTGCAACCCTTAAAACCCGAAGCCATCATTGATGTGCATAATACCTCTGGCGCCGGACCTTCCTTCGGCGTGGCTGTTCATATGGACGCGCACCATGAAGCGCTGGTCAGTCTGTTTAGCCATCGCCTGGTGATTACTGATTTAGTATTGGGCTCAGTGATGGAGTTGACTGAAACCCTGTGCCCGACCGTCACCATCGAATGCGGTGGCGCTAAAGATGATGAATCGGATCGGGTCGCACTGATTGGCATGACACAATTTGTCGGTCTGGAAGATGTGCTTAATCTTGCCCCTGATAATATCGCCATGGAGTTTTTCCGAAATCCGCTGCGGCTGGAACTGCAAGACGGTGCGGCAATCAGTTATGGCATTCAGCCTCTGGCAATCAAGGGCATCAACCTGCTGCCCGATGTCGAACATTTGAATTTTAGTTATGTGGAACCGCACACGCCACTGGGATTTATTACCGGCGAACTGACGACAGTGCTGCGCGCCCGCAGTAATTCCGGGGAAGACAACCTGCAGCATTATTTCATGGTGCAGGATAATCAGCTGCTCACCCGCCTGCGCATGAAATTCTTTATGGTGACCAATAATCCGGAGATCGCCCGCACCGATTGTCTGCTGTACTTTGTGCAGGCCTGAACAGGAGCCCGCTTTATGTGTGGACGCTACAACGTCACCGACAGTCCGGAAGTACGCCAGCTGCTTGCAGTGCTTGGCGTGCAGCTGTATCCGGTGCGCTTCAGCCACGATATTGCGCCCGGCTCGGTGATTTCCATTGTGCATAATCCCGGTGATGGCCGCCGCATCTCGGATGCGTTGTGGTGGCTGATGCTCGACCGCAAAACACTGAAGCCGGATTACCGCTACGCCAGCTTCAATTCCCGCTCCGACAAACTGAGCCTGCCCCGCTCACTGGCCTGCAAACCATTCAAAGAGTCGCGCTGCATTATTCCCGCCTCCGCGTTTATCGAAGGCCTGGGCGATAAAAAGACGTATCACATGATTGAACTGCAACACTCCGCGATAGCGTTTGGTGGGGTGTGTCAGCATTATCTGCATCAGGAAACCGGTGAATCCGTTTATGCAGCGAGCATCATAACGCTGCCGCCGTTGCCGCAGTGGCAGCATATTCACCCCAAATCCATGCCCTTGATGCTGCCGCTTGCAGACCCTGCGCTGCTTGATGCCTGGTTGGACCCGCAGCACACTGATACCGCGGATTTTGCCGCCCTGCTGGAACCGGCCATCCGGCAGACCCAGAAGGTCACGCGCATTGGCAAACCATCAAAATGGGACGCAACCGGCGCAGCGTTCCTCATCGAAGAAGGATTGAATGGATGAATCAAAGCTATCTGTGCGGCTCTGCTGATCAGCCCCTGCTCTATGAAACCATTGGCAACTGCTTTGATCGCATCGCCGCCACTTACCCGGAGCATGAAGCGCTGGTATTCCGTCAGCAGCGAATTCGCTGGAATTACCGTGACTATCAGCAGCGGGTTAACGAGCTTGCCACCGGCCTGCTGCAATTGGGCGTGCAGCCTGGTGAACGGGTAGGCATCTGGTCGCCCAACCGGGTGGAATGGTGTCTGACGCAGTTTGCCACCGCTAAAATCGGTGCCATCATGGTGTGCATCAATCCGGCCTATCGTCTGTACGAACTGGAATACGCGCTCAATAAAGTCGAGTGCAAAGTCATCATCAGCGCCGAGCACTTCAAAACCAGTCAGTATCTGCAGATGCTGCAGGAACTGGCGCCGGAGCTGGCACAGTGCAAACCGGGACAGCTGCAGGCCGCGCGTTTGCCCCATCTGCAGACGGTAATCCGCATGGGCAGTGAGTACACTGCCGGCATGCTCAATTTCGATGAAGTGTGCAGCCGCGGTGGTGTGGATGAACTGCAGCGTCTGCACGAACTTGCCGGAATACTGCAGCCCGATGACCCGATCAATATCCAGTTCACCAGCGGCACCACCGGCAGGCCCAAGGGCGCTACGCTCACCCATTTCAATATTCTCAATAACGGTTATCAGGTCGCCCAGGGCATGAACTTTACCGAGCAGGACCGGCTCTGTATTCCGGTGCCGCTCTACCACTGCTTCGGCATGGTAATGGGCAATCTGGCCTGCCTCAGCCATGGCGCCACCGCCGTGTTTCCCGGTGATTCGTTTGAACCGGTGAGTGTGCTGGAAACTATCGAGGCTGAAAAATGCACCGCCTTGCATGGCGTTCCCACGATGTTTATTGCCGAGCTTGAATGCCCCGAATTCAAACGCTTCAATCTCAGTTCCCTGCGCACCGGCGTGATGGCTGGCGGCCCCTGCCCCGAACAGATCATGAAGCGGCTGATCGCCGAGATGCATATGCGCGATATCGCCATCATGTACGGCCAGACCGAAACCAGCCCGGTCAATCACATGACCGCGATTGATGCGCCGCTGGACAAGCGCGTATCCACGGTCGGCAAGGTGGGACCGCATCAGGAAATCAAAATAATTGATGCGGAAGGTCGGGTAGTGCCGATTGGGGAAAAAGGTGAGTTGTGCTGCCGAGGTTATTCGGTGATGCGGGGTTACTGGAACGACCCGGACAAATCCCTGGAAACCATTGATGCCGCCGGCTGGCTGCACTCTGGTGATCTGGCGGTGATGGATACGGAAGGTTATGTGAAAATCGTCGGCCGCATTAAAGACATGATTATCCGCGGTGGCGAGAATGTGTATCCACGTGAAGTTGAAGAATTTCTATATACGCATCCCGCTATTCAGGAAGTGCAGGTGTTCGGCATTGCCCATGAAAAATACGGCGAGGAAGTCTGTGCGTGGGTGCAACTGCGTGAAGGGCAGCAGATCGGCGCTGATGAGATTACGGCGTTCTGCCAGGATCAGATTACCCACTTCAAGATCCCGCGCATCATCCGCTTTGTGGATGTGTTCCCGATGACGGTGACCGGGAAGATCCAGAAATTTAAAATGCGCGAGACCATGGAGGCCGAACTGCAAACCCAGGGCCCGGCAGTTCGAGATGAAGCGGCCGGGCCCTGATCGTCGAACACGACAAGACCGTTCACTCAATATCTAACAGTTGCATAGTTCCGGCAGCGATCAGATCACCGTTCTGATCAGTAACATCAACAAAACCATCAAGCGTATTCAGGCCAATATCCACTGTTATTGCGGCATTTAGCAGCGCGAGATCACAGATAGCACGATTCGAAATGGTAACAAAGCACGTACCAGTGACAGCGATCGCCGCCCCGTTGGTGAAGGCTGCAATCCCGTTAGCCGCTGCGAAGCGGGTACCAAAATTGATATCCAGCTCCAGCGTATCTCCCGTCAAACCATCATAGTTAAAGCCATTAAGCAGCCACGTGACGGCGTTGTCGGATTGGGCGTGGGCAGGAACAATACTCATTAACGCAGCTGAAGCCAGCGTCAGATTTGCGATTAATTTCTTCATCGGGGTTTTCCTCTTCTGAGTCATACAAATAGTCTACTTGCGAAGTTTCAACCACCCTGCATCAGTCGCCGGTGGAATTCAATCAGTACAAACCTGTTCTGGAGCTGCTACAACTAGTTACAGAGGCGGGATGGACTTGTTTGGCAATTGTTTTTATTCTCGTCGATACAGCATTAACGCGACCTTAACGTAAGGC
>JBDNGQ010000040.1:0-4639 GCA_041689205.1 Pseudohongiellaceae bacterium
GCCCTTTGTGTTCAGCTCCAATGGCAATGCCTTCCTGTTTCATGATCGAACCGGGCTGGCTGAGAAGACCGAAGCAGAGCTTGCGCTCGACGCCTTTCCCTCACCCGCTCAGCTGTGGCAGCGTTATTGCCAGTGGAAGGGGCTGGAGGCACCCGAGGCTCGACATACCGTTGAAATGTCGTACTTCGATGATGGGACAGGGCGCGCTCCCCGCTATTATCAGGCAAGCGCCATTAACAGCTCTGTGGAGGCGGTAGCAAAAGGGCAGCGGCGTATCCTGCTGGTAATGGCTACGGGCACGGGCAAGACCTACACAGCCTTCCAGATCATCTGGCGTCTGTGGAAATCGGGCACCAAGAAACGCATCCTGTTCCTCGCCGATCGCAATATTCTGGTGGATCAAACCAAGAACAATGATTTCAAACCGTTTGGCGCGGCAATGACCAAAATCAGTAAACGCCAAATCGACAAGAGCTATGAGATATACCTGTCACTGTATCAAGCAGTCACTGGCACTGAAGAAGCGCAAAACATCTACAGACAATTCACCCCCGATTTTTTTGATTTGATCGTCATTGATGAATGCCATCGTGGCAGCGCTGCGGAAGATTCTGCGTGGCGCGAGATACTGGAATACTTTTCTTCGGCCACCCATGTAGGATTAACGGCTACTCCCAAAGAGACCAAGGATGTTTCCAGCATTCATTACTTTGGTGATCCGGTCTACAGCTACACGCTTAAGCAGGGTATTGAGGACGGCTTTCTGGCGCCTTACAAAGTGGTGCGAATCGACATCGACAAAGACGTACAAGGCTGGCGTCCGAGTAAAGGGCAGGTCGATAAAAACGGTCAGGTGATCGAAGACCGCATCTTCAACCTCACGGACATGGACCGTACGCTGGTGCTGGAGAAGCGAACCGAGCTGGTTGCCAAAAAGATTACACAGTTTTTAGAGGCGACCGATCCCTATGCAAAAACCATTGTCTTTTGCGATGACATCAATCACGCCGAGCGCATGCGTCAAGCCTTGGTAAACCTGAATCCAGAGCGCGTCAGGGAAAGCCGCAAATACATTATGCGCATTACCGGCGATGAGCAGGAAGGTAAGGCAGAGCTGGACAACTTCATCAATCCTGAAGAGCGATACCCGGTGATCGCCACTACCTCCAAACTGATGACAACCGGGGTGGATGCGCAAACCTGCAAATTGATCGTGCTGGATCAACACATCAAGTCGATGACGGAATTTAAGCAGATCATCGGGCGAGGGACCCGCATCAACGAGGATTACGACAAGTACTGGTTCACCATCATGGACTTCAAAAAGGCTACCGAGCTGTTTGCCGATCCAGCCTTTGATGGCGAGCCTGTCGTTATCTATGAGCCCAAGGCAGACGAGTCACCTGTACCCCCCGATGAGGAACCGGAGATCAAGCTGGATGAATTTGGCAATCCGGTTCTTCCTGATCCCGGCGATACGGAACTGCCCATGCCAGGTGAAGGTGAGGAGCCAGGTGAACCAGGACCGGGACGCGTGAAATATGTCCTTGGTGATGTGACCGTGTACGTGATTGCCGAGCGCGTTCAGTATTACGGACCAGACGGAAAGCTGATTACCGAGTCACTCAAGGAATACACCCGCAAAGCAGTCCTCAAGGATTACTCCTCGCTGGATAAGTTCTTGCGGCGTTGGAGTAAAGCCGATCGCAAGGCTGCTATCCTGCGTGAGTTGGAAGAGCACGGTGTATTGCTGTCGGCGCTATCCGAGGAGGTTGGCAAGGATTTCGATGAGTTTGACCTGATCTGTCACGTCGTCTTCGATCAGCCACCCTTAACCCGCCGGGAGCGCGCCGAGCAGGTGAAGAAGCGCAACTACTTCATCAAGTATGGCGAGCAAGCACGCAAAGTATTAGAAAGCCTGCTCGAAAAATATGCTGATACCGGTATTGAAAACATTGAGGACATTAAAATCCTTACGCTCGATCCATTCAAAGAGATGGGCACTGCAAGCGAGTTGGTTACAGCCTTTGGCGGCAAATCAGCTTATATTGCTGCACTGCATGAATTAGAAAAAAACCTTTACGCCTGACTTAACCCGTTAACGACAAGAATCCTTCTATGAGCATTTCCTCCACCATCAAATCTATCCAAGACATCATGCGCAAAGACGTCGGTGTCGATGGCGACGCACAGCGCCTGAGCCAACTGGTGTGGATGCTGTTCCTTAAAATCTTTGACGACCGAGAAAGTGAATGGGAGCTGTTGCAAGACAACTACAAATCTCCGCTGCCAGCAAAATACCGCTGGCGTAACTGGGCGGCCAATGCAGAAGGCATGACGGGTGATGAGCTCAAGCAGTTCCTCGATAACGATATGTTCCCCGCCTTGCAACAGCTCGAAGCCAAGGGCGGCGACAAGCGTGCCTATGTGATCCGCTCCGTGTTTGAAGATGCCTACAACTACATGAAATCCGGCCAGTTGATTCGGCAGGTCATCAACAAGATTCAGGAAGGGGTGGATTTCAACAAGGCACAAGAGCGTCATCTGTTTGGTGACATGTACGAGCAGCTATTGCGCGACTTACAAGCTGCAGGTAATGCCGGTGAGTTCTACACCCCACGTGCAGTGACGGAATTCATGGTGCGCATGGTAAATCCGCGTCTGGGTGAAAAAGTCATGGACCCGGCTTGCGGCACTGGCGGGTTTCTTTCCTGCTCAATCGAGCATATCCGCAAGCAGGATGTCAAAACGGTAGACGATGAAGCGCTATTGCAGGGCAGTATTCACGGCATCGAGAAAAAGCCTATGCCGCATTTGCTTTGCATCACCAACATGATCCTGCATGGCATTGATGTGCCCAGCAACATCCGCCATGACAACACCCTAGCACGCCCGCTGATCAGTTGGGGGCCAAAGGAGCGTGTGGATGTGGTGGTCACCAACCCACCTTTTGGCGGCATGGAAGAAGATGGCATTGAAACCAACTTCCCCGCCACTTTCCGTACCCGTGAGACAGCAGACTTATTCTTAGTGCTCATCATGCAGCTGCTCAAAGCCGGTGGCCGTGCCGCACTGGTATTGCCAGATGGCTTTCTGTTTGGCGAAGGCATCAAAACCCGCATCAAGGAAAAGCTTCTGGAAGAATGCAACCTGCACACCATCGTGCGCCTGCCCAATGGCGTCTTTGCACCTTATACCAGCATCAAGACCAACCTGCTGTTTTTCACCAAAGGCACTCCCACGCAAGACATCTGGTTTTACGAGCACCCCTATCCGCCGGGTGTAAAGAGCTATAACAAAACCAAGCCGATGAAGATCGAAGAGTTTGATGTAGAGGCAGCATGGTGGGGTAAAGAAAAAGGTGGCTTCAAAAAGCGCGTAAAAACAGAGCAGGCATGGAAAGTCAGTCTGGAAGAAATCAAGGCACGCAACTACAACCTCGACTGCAAAAACCCGCATGTAGGAGAGCAGCAGATTCACGACCCAGATCTGCTGTTGGAGCAATACAGCACGATGCAGGCAGACATTGCTGAACTGCGTGGCCAGCTCAAAGACATCCTGAGTGAAGCCCTGCAACGCGGGGAAAAGACATGAACGCAATTCAGCAATTGCTGACTGAGCACATTGGTATCTGGAGCGCTGCGGATACCGAAAAGAAATCAGGACGTGGACGCAGCTCAGGTAATGCGGCTATTGTGTATGGCGTCAAGAAGCTGCGTGAGTTGATTTTAGAACTGGCAGTGCGTGGCAAATTGGTGCCGCAAGATGCTAAGGATGAACCCGCCAGTGAATTGCTTAAGAAGATTGCGGCTGAAAAGGCAAAGTTGGTAGCAGAGGGAAAAATCAAGAAAGAAAAACCGCCACCAGGAAATACTTTGGAGGTTTTCGAAACGCCAAGGGGGTGGGAGTTAGTCAATGTTTCAACACTAACCCTATTAATTACTGATGGCACACATCACACACCTAAATATCAAGACACTGGTGTGCCCTTTATTTCGGTAAAGGATATTAACGGATCAACAGTATCTTTTAAGGATTGCAAATACCTTTCTGAAAAAGAACACAAAGAAATTAATTCGCGTTGTAACCCAGAAAGAAATGATATTTTGCTTTGTCGAATAGGTACGTTGGGGCGACCAACAATTGTTGATACTGATCAAGCATTCAGTCTCTTCGTTAGTGTCGGTCTATTGAAGGTGCCAAAGACAGTTAAATTTTCACGCTACTTGCATTTGGTTTTATCAAGCCAATTTATGTATAGGCAATATGACTCAATAAAAGCTGGGGGGAGTCATACCAACAAACTCAATCTAGGAGACATTCCCAAACTACTGATACCACTACCACCACTCGCCGAACAACACCGCATCGTCGCCAAAGTCGATGAGCTGATGGCGCTTTGTGACCAACTGGAAACCCAACACAACAACGCCGCCGAAGCCCACGAAAAACTCGTCAGTTTCCTGCTCGGCACTCTCACCCAATCGCAAGACGCCGCAGACTTCAGCGCCAACTGGCAGCGCATCGCCGCACATTTCGACACCCTGTTCACCACCGAAGCCAGCATCGATGTCCTCAAACAAACCCTGCTGCAACTGGCCGTCATGGGTAAGTTGGTGCCGCAAGATGCGACGGATGA
>JBDNGQ010000041.1:0-2412 GCA_041689205.1 Pseudohongiellaceae bacterium
AGGCTCAAACGACGTGCGTGCGGCTTTCGTAGCAGAGAACGATTTCGTAACGCGATTTACTTCCACTGCGGTGGTTTGAATCTTTATCCGAAAACACTGGATTTATAGGGTGACCCACTACAAGCGGTGAAGCCCCAAATAGATTTCAAATTTGTGCGTAAACTTCCACCGAACCAGCGCATTCACAACTGGGGCTCTGCGGGATAACTGCCCCGGAAGTTGTCTCGCCAGCTTGCAATCTAAATAGCTTTCAAATTTGTGTGTAAACTTCCTCTGAACCAGCGCATCCACAACTAGAGCTCTGCGGGATAACTGCCCCGTAACGGAGAATGTAGATGAATAAATCGATCAACAAGATAAGAGAATTTAATTCTATTTACCTGGTGCTTGAACGTGTGAATAAAATTGTATTCTTGAGGCAGGCGTAATGTTGTTTCGAAATTTATTGTCCGCATTGCTGGATTTATTAGCGATTGCTTCAGCATTATCCTTACCTTTATACCTCTGGCAGGTATGGTATCCAAGCAGCGACTGGGCAGTTCTGGCGCTTGTTCCACTTTTCTGGATGATGGTTCAAGGCAATTATAAAGTGATTATTCTCCGACGCCGTGCAGCACTTGTCTGCATGTTACGCCCGGGTTCAATCCTCACACGAATTTTGAAAGGACGGATCATAGCGGCATGTTCAGCATGTCTGATTACAGGAGTTACGATTCCTTTATTGGCCTACAAAGCGCTTACAGCAGACGGTGCTGAAATCGCTTTACTCGCTCTACTGCTCATCATAGCCGTGTTAATCATACGCTTGCTGTCGAGCTTTTCAAAAGTTCACTTTAATGATTCATTTTTGCCGTCTGTAGTATCCAGGTGTACTACTGTTTTGTCAGGTCTGTTATTCCTGCCGATCTACTACTGGTTTGTCCATGATGTCGCTCGAATACCGGGCTACATGAGGTCACTTAGATTTCCTGAGGCAATTTCCATGGCTCTCGACAGTCTGCCGGTACGCGATGGATGGATGGCTGAAACACTTGCGGCGTTTCACGCTTTAGAGAACGCCAAACTCTGGGCAGTTGTGAACCTGGGGAATGACTCTGTGATTTTTTTGATTTATGCAATCTACTCAACGTTAATCTGCTTTTTCTTTGCGAGCGCAATCGTTTCGGTAGCCTCGTTTTATGGACTGATGGTAAAGGGAAACCTGTATGGAAATTAATAAGGATAGCGCATTTGTTGTTAAGGATGAGTCTGAAGCAGTTCAGGCAGGAGCCGGGCTCATGTTCAGGGCATTTTGGATCACCATATTGACCCTTGCTGGCCTCACGATCTTTGTAGTATTGATCGGAGAACTTAGGTCCCAGGGCGGATATAGTCATTCAATATGGCAATCCACTCCCACTGTGGTTGAAATAGATAACACAGTACTGGGAAGAATCTTTCGCCAGGCAAGTGAATCTTCAATTTCTGAAATGTCTGAAATAATCGATGATCAACTTGATATCATTTATGCGCCAACATACTCAGCCATAAGTGGTTACACTTCATTTCACTATTCCGTCAGAGGTGAATACACAGAAATCTTCGGCGCGGCGCTGGGTACGATGAGTGATGACATCGAACAAAGGCTATTTGATGGGTTTGAACAGCGATTAGCAGAAGCTTCTGCTTTCTTGGATGCGGAGTATTCGCTCGCATTTAAAAACAATCTTGAACGCTTATTGGTAAGTGAGATACCTGAAGAATTACGGCTGCTACCAATTGGAGATTTGACTCGCAAAGCTATTGATGATGCTATCGGAAGAGCTAAAGTGACTGTTCCCGTGGGTGCCTATATGGCAAGGGCCGGCGGGATTTATTCGACGAAGGTAATAGCAAAAGCGGTTGCTTCAAAACTTGCATTGAAGGTGTCGCTTAAAGCAGGTACGAAAACCTTAGTTAAAAGTACTACCTTACTTGGTGGCGCGGGGGCAGGCGCGGCTGTGGGTGCTGTGCTCGGGCCGCCGGGCTCGGTGGTAGGGGGGATAATAGGCGGAGTAGTGACGTGGTTTGCGGTCGATGCTGCTGTAATTAACATTGATGAATTTTTTAATCGCGAAGAATTTGAAGCTGACGTTGCGTTTATGATTGATGAAAATAGAGTTGCTGTTCGCGAAGGGCTTGTAAGCGCATTAGCCAGTAAACATCTTGAGATGGAGGACTTCACGCTTGGTGAGCTTTCGCGCGGATTGTAGAGCGTTATTGTCAATTCTGGTGTTTAGCCAGTCAAATCAAGCGTAAGCGCCAATAAATCGACCCATTTACCTCAGGCGTACTGAGCCACCTTTTTTTTTGAAACCCGCTCCAGCGGCACATTCCAAGGCAGCAGCTGTTCAAGCTTTTCCAGGGTGTCCGCGTCGGCGATGCGATCGAGCA
>JBDNGQ010000042.1:0-2468 GCA_041689205.1 Pseudohongiellaceae bacterium
GCCGGTTACCGCTCAGGACGCTGCGCAGGCAGCACCGGCTCTGGAGCGCGTCACTAATTTCACCCTGCTCGACCAGCACGGCAAAGCCGTTGAACTTTATTACCATGGTCAGGCGAAGGCGATTGTGTTGCTGACTCACCGTAATGATTCAGCAGTGGTAAAGGAGTCAGCGGCAGCGCTGTCGGCTCTGACCTCCGCTTATGCTGACCAGGACGTCAAAGTATTTCTTATCAATCCAATTGCAGAACAGGATCGCGCCAGTGTTCTGAGCGACAGTGAACTTCAGGGTATTGATTTCCAGATATTGATTGATGATACCCAGTTGCTTTCGGAATCCTTACAGCTGAGTTGGAGTGGTGAGGCGATTGTGATTGATCCGCGTAGGTGGAACGCAGTTTATCGCGGTCCGGTTGCAGAGGATTTGAACAAAGCTGCAGACGGAAAACTGGCAACCGCGCTGAACGCTCTGGTGACTGGTACCGAGCTTGTTGCTGACAGCCAGGCAATGCCTGCAGCCTGGAGCAGTGAGCAGTTCACACTACCGGGTCTGGCCAGCCAGGCCATGCACAGCGACATTTCCTACAGTGACACCATTGCTCCGATGCTCAAGGAAAAGTGTGCCAGCTGTCACCGCCCTGGCGGCATCGGTCCGTGGGCAATGACTGATCATCGAATTATCCAGGGCTTCTCTCCGATGATTAAAGAAGTGATTTTAACCAAGCGCATGCCGCCCTGGCATGCTGACCCTGAAATAGGCAGCTTCAAACATGATATGAGCCTGAGTACTGAAGAGGCGCAGACGCTGGTGCATTGGATTGGAGCTGGCGCTCAGCGCGGCACTGGCGATGACCCACTCAAGGAGGTAGAAGCAGCAGAGAGTGACTGGCAGCTTGGCACCCCAGACCTGATCGTCGATCTGCCCGCATTTGAAGTACCGGCTACCGGCACGCTGGATTACCAGTTCTTTGAGGTCGCCAATCCGCTCGATCATGACGTCTGGGTTCGAGCCGTAGAAATTACCCCGGGAGACCGGCAGGTTGTGCACCATGCAATTGCTACCTTTGGTCCGAGCTCGGACAGTGGTAGACGTGTTGAAAGCGGAGAGGCCCTGTTCCAGTCGCAGCTGATGACCTTCGTACCCGGTAATGAAACTTATGTGTATCCTGAAAATGTCGGTTTGAAGATACCGGCGGGTTCATCGTTTTATACACAGATGCACTACACCACTTATGGCCGTGAAACCGTCGACCAATCCCGTATTGGCCTGTATTTTACTGATCAGGAGCCTGAGCACATTCTGCAGCACCATTCGATTTTAAATCTGAACCTGCGCATACCCGCTGGCGAAGCAGAACACCGCGAAGGAGCGTATTATCAGTTCCAGCGCGATGCGGTTATCTACAGCCTGTTTCCGCACGCCCATTACCGTGGTCGCAATCTTGAGTTCGCACTGCGTTACCCGGATGGTCGTGAAGAGCTGGTGCTCTCGGTGCCCAACTATGACTTTAACTGGCAGCGTTATTTCCAGTTTGAAGAGCCAATAAATGTGCCTGCTGGCACCATGGTGATCCATCACGCAACGTATGATAATTCGACTGCCAATCCGAGCAATCCGAATCCTGAAGTTAGTGTTCGTTTCGGGGAGCAGACCTGGGAAGAAATGCTGTACGGGGGTATTTCATACCGTTATGCTGAACCCGGTGAGAATGACAGTAAGATTGATCCAGCAGACGCAATGGCCAGTGTTGCTATGGGCTTCATGGATTCGAATATGGATGGCATGATAGCGCTCGACGAAATGCCCGCTCAGGCGAGGCAATCATTAGCAATGGCTTTCGTAATGATGGATAAAGAAAAGAAGGGCGGGCTTAACTTTGCTCAATTCAGGGATTTAATGAGCCGCAGCGGCGGTCTTGGGAATATGCGTCCCTGAACTCAGGGACTGAGTTTCACCCAAAAAAAGACCGGCAACTGAGAGGCTGCCGGTCTTTTTTATGTTTGCTGTTTGTTCAGACTGATTGTTGATTTTCGATTGGGTTGGCAGGAAAGCGGTAATTCTTAAACGGAAGTTCACGAATGCGCTGACCGGTTAAAATATAAACGGCATTGGCTACTGCAGCAGCTACTGGAGGTGTTGCCGGTTCCCCCAGACCACCCACGGAAGCATCCTGCGACTCCAGAAGAACGACATCAATCTCCGGAGATGTTGCCAGGTGCAGCATTTGGTAGTCCGAAAAATTGCCTTCCTTTACACGTCCATTTTCAATGGATATCTGTCCGTACAGCGCCGCGGTGAGTCCATAAATAATGCCACTTTCGACCTGTGCCGCTGCGCCATCAGGATTGATTACCCGGCCGCAGTCAATCGCACAGCTGACCCGGTGCACGCGCACTTCGCCGCTGCTGCCGATTGAGACTTCCGCAACCTGTGCGGCGATACTGCCAAAGCTTTCCTGCAGTGCAATGCC
>JBDNGQ010000043.1:0-9475 GCA_041689205.1 Pseudohongiellaceae bacterium
GGCAACACGGCAACACCGCCCACAGCGCCGAGTCCGATCACGACTACATCTGTCCTGGCAAGCTCAGTGGCCATTGGATGCTCCTCCTTGCTGCGCGGCTGTCGGAACTGCGAGATCCTTGGTGTAGGAAGGCAGGTCGTAAGCAGATTGCCGACTGGGCGCCAGATCCCGTCCGAGACGAGTTTCTTCGGCGCTTGCCACGGCCCGCACGCCCGGATAAGCAATCAGATCCCAGCCCACAAAGTCCCGGTTACCACCGTAATAGGGATCACTGAAGGTACCCTCAATGGTGTGGGTTCGCACGGTATTGAAGAAGCCTGCGTTGAGCATCGGAAAATTCGGGATGGCGTTCTTCGTCATCGCCTCAATGATGGCATCCTGAGCAGATGTCGGTAAGCTATGAAATGCATTGCCACCCGTCTCCGTAGCATAGGCATCCAGTGCCGCAAGCCCCACCGCATACTGCTCCCGTGACGCCGCCATGGCGCCTGTCAGGCCACGGTCGATGAAGTGTACCGCACGTGCCTCATGGGCTCCCGGCGTACCATCGTCGCTGGGCAGGATACGCGATGCGAGCGCATCCAGGGCTGCGCTCTCTGCGGCGGTAAGCGTTTCGAATGCCTCCGTCACGTGAATACGCGCCGAACTTGCCTGGGCACCTGACGCAGGACTGATCACAGGACCACTACAGGCTGCGGACATCAGAGCTGCCCCAGTCAATCCAGCGCCCTTCAGCAGATTTCGGCGGGAGAGCAATGTCGCTGCTCCATGCTCTGTGTCATCGGCAGCGTTTTTTTTCTTATTATTCATGATTGATGATCCTTGCAGAGACGTAGAAATATCAGCAGTCGAAACCATAGGCCAACGCGAAAGTCTCACAACCGAGCTTAAAGTTGCCAGTGAGAAGTCCGGTAGCAAGAACGTGTCCGTCCATCGCGTCCAGCAGACCCTCTTTGTTGAGACCATCCGGAAGCTTCAAGGCGTAGTCCAGCGCATAGATGCGGAAATTGTAGGTGTGCACCTTGCCATTATTGGGCGGGCGCGGTCCAAAATAACCGGTACGACGAGTGCCGTTACTGCCATTTATCATACCTTCCAGGCCAGGATGAGCCACGATCGCATTCGCAGAAAGTCCTTCGGGCAATCCCGTCGCGGTGACAGGTATATTGTAAGCGACCCAGTGCACGAAAGGCGGCATACCAAAAACCGGATCATCCAGAATCAAGGCGAGCTGCTGAGTGCCTGGCGGCAAATTACTCCACGCTATGTCGGGAGCGGTGTTGCTGCCATAGCCTGAGAAACGCAGAGGAATATCGGTATTGTGTGCAAAAGCCTGGCTGCTCAGGACAATAGTCTCGGGAGGCTCTGCGAAGGCGGCGACAGAGCTAAGCAGCATCAGTGTTGTTGCAAGCAGACAGCTGATAGTGGTGCGAATTTTTTTCATTGTTATCTCCAGTAAATCGCTGACGCTGGTGTCATTCTCAACTGTCCTCCTGTGGGAAAAGAGGAGAAACTGGATTGTAGCGCTGTCTGTCCCACATGTCCCCTGTCTCGCACTATCAACAGCAGTGGCTTGATAAAATTCATCCGGGATCCACATCACGGCAGTTGAAACACAACAGACTACGGGTAACAATGCGGTTCGAACCCGACGGTAACGCCAATCCGGAGAAGACTATGAGCGCTAACCCAGCAATGATGAACCAGGCTAGACCACAACACATAAGCGATGAAGAGTGGCAGGCCAGAGTCGATCTCGCCGCTGCTTACCGTCTGGTTGCCATGTTCGGCTGGGACGACCTGATTTTCACACACTTGTCTGCCCGGGTACCCGGCGGCAATCATCACTTTCTGATCAACCCCTATGGCCTGATGTTTCACGAAATCACTGCGTCATCACTGGTGAAGGTGGATCAGGATGCCAACATAGTGTCCGAGAATGGATACCGCATCAATCCGGCGGGATTCACCATTCACAGTGCCATACACATGGCTCGCGACGATGCCGGATCAGTCATGCATCTGCACAATCACGCAGGCACTGCCGTATCCGCCCAGAAATGCGGACTGCTGCCGATCACACAAACCGGTATGCTGGTCTACAACCGGATTGCCTACCACGACTACGAAGGGGTGGCCTTGAACCTGGATGAACGGGAACGTCTGGTCAACGATCTTGGCGACAAGGATATTATGATTTTGCGCAACCACGGCACCCTGACATTGGGCAAAACTGTAGCGGAGGCATTTACCCTGATGTACTTTCTGGAAAATGCCTGTGAAAAACAGATCCGCGCCCAGGCCGGCGGTGAACTGAATATCCCCTCTCAACAGGCCATTGAAACCACCAGGGCGCAATCCGAAATGCTACCCATGGTGGCACCGCTGATATGGCCTGGGCTTATTCGCATGCTCGAGAGCAAAGACCCTGGCTACAAAACCTGATGCATTAAGAAAACCGAAACGATAGGGTATTGCCTGTAAACACTCTATAGATCCGCCCCAGAGTCCCCCGCTGGCATTTGCCGCAGCAGACCTGAAGGATTGGCACCGCAACCCTGCGCAAGCGGAAGAACCCCATAACGTAACGCGAGCTTTTCCAGCTCGGACAAAGTCGGCGCATCAAGGGGTATGCCGCGCAGCAGATTCTCCTGGTAGCGGGACTCAAGCAGCTCGTTATAAATCACCATGGCGCAGGAGATATTGTTGATGCCTCCCTGCTTCGCCGGTCGCACACACTACAGACTTACCAGATCGCCGGTGTCGCAGTGCGGTGTTAAGCGGGCACTCGTGGTGTAACCACGAACACTGGTCAACCCGGCAACTTCAACAGCCTGACTCGCCTCTGAGCTGGAGTGGGCATTGCAAGCTGGCGGTTGGCATGATGAAAGTGAGAGTCTTTCAAGGAGCTCATATCTGCCTTTTTTGCGGTCGTTGATCTGAGATCAGCTGAACAAACCAGTCTCCAACCGGGCAACCACAGGCATCCTTATCCGATTCAGCGAACTGGCTCAGGAATGTTACGAGTCACTAAAGACTATATTTATGCCATGTAAAAGATAATTGGGTGAAACCACGAACAGGACATTCAAGGGTGGCGACAGGTTATGGCTAAAGGCGCGTGCAAACCTGAAAACACCTGATTTAAGCGACCCGTTCTGGCAGCGGGAAGGACGGGTAACACAGTGGGCTCAGGTCGAAGGAGTGAGTCGATTGGCAGCGGCCTTCAAGAAATGTGAAACAGCGGCTTTGGTGCCGGGGTCGACCGCGAGTGAAAAGTGGTCCGCGCCGGCCACTTCAAGATACTCAGCGCAACCGAGCGCCTGTGCCAGGCGTGGGCCGCAACCCAGCACCATGTCGTTCTGAGCACTGACGACCAGCGTCGGAACTGCGATGGCAGCAGCTTCGGCCGTTGCCAGAGGCGGATAGCTGGCTTGCGCAAGTGCCCGCAGAGCAATTTTATCCCCGGCTGTTGCAGCGACGAAATTCCAATAGGCAGCAAGGTGCTTCGGTAGATCATCCGGGTATTTTTCGCGCTCCAGTACTTGTGCCAAAGCCGGCAGGATTGCAGGGAACGTGTGTGGCGGATGTCCAATCAATCCATCCCCTGTGGCGACCAATGCGGCTCTGTCGAAGCGTTCGGCATGATGCTGCATCAGGTGCAACGCAATCACAGTTCCGATCGAGTAGCCGATCAATGATGCCCGCTCTGTGTTCAGATGATCAAGCACAGCGATAACGTCACTGGCAAGGTTGGCGGTACCGTATGACGAGGCATCATCTGGCTTCGCGCTATTCCCGTGGCCACGGAAGTCCAGGCCAATCACCTGGAGCCCGGCCTCATTCAATGCCTGTATCCAGCCCAGATCCGCATAGTTATATTTGAAGCTCACCGTGCCACCATGCAAAAGCACAACCGGGTGTCCGTCCCCATGAACTTCGTAGTGAAGTTGAACATTGCGATTGTGCAGATAAGGCATGGTGGATTCCTGTTTTGAACATGGTGAAATCAGGTTGTAGATCGAATAAGCAGCTTGAGTTCTTCAATCTGCGCTGATAAGTCTTCAATGGTCATATCATCTTTATGCGCTTCCTTAAGCTCTTCCGCACGTTCCTGCTCCATCACGTTAACCACAATGCCAATGAGCATATTCAAAAACGCAAAGGTATTCAGAAAGATGAAAATCAGATAATAAATCCAGCTTAGCGGGTAAACGACCATCGTTTCATACATGACATCGGTCCAATCCTCAAAGGTCATAATACGAAACAAGGTCAGCATAGACACAGCGATATCCCCCCACAAATACTCATTGATTTCCTCAAACAGGGTAGTGCCGATAGCCGCGAAAATGTACACGATGATAAACATCATCAATGCGACATAACCCAGTTGCGGCAGGGCTTTGAGCAAGGAATTCAGTAAATGGCGTAACTCAGGAATCACCGACACCATTCGCAATACACGGAAGATGCGTATCAAACGGGCAACATAGGCCAGTTCACTGTCACTGACCGGTATCAGACTGACGGTGACGATAATCGTGTCAAACACATTCCAGCCACTTTTGAAAAAATCACGTTTATTGGGTTCAGCCAGGAAACGTACGCTGATTTCCAGGACAAAAAACAGCGTAATCGCATAATCCAGCCAGTCCATAAGACGCAGTATCTGATAGGGGATTTCATAAGTTTTGAGTCCCGTCACCAACGCGGAAAACAAAATGACACTGACCACGACAACTTCAAACAAACGGTTATGCCGCAGACGCTCCAGCTTGTTTTGGAGTGAGGTTGGGGGAGAGAGGATGCTTGCATGTAAAAACGACCCAGGAGTCAATAAGGGCTGCAATCATAATCGGAATTGTCTGCAGGGCATAGACGTTTACCTGCGGCTTGAGTTTTCTGCCAGACGCAGCCTGCGCGCAGATCTGCGTGGCAGAGTACAGACCGCTCGTTGCAAGGTCGGATAACGTTTAGCCCCCTTAACCGGGCCCGTGATAGCCAATTCGAGGGATGACGAGATGACGAAAGAAACCCGGCAAGGAATGGCAAGTCAGCTGTTCGCAAAAATTTCAGGCGTGTTGATTCTCGCCCTGGGAATTCCGCAGGCGGTAGGTGGCGTCTATCTGCTGACCCTGGGCGGGTCGTTCTTTTACGCCATTAACGGTCTCGGACTTGCCATCGCGGGTCTGTATATATTTCGTGGCAAATCGCTGGGTGCCATCGTTTATGCGCTGGTCTTTCTGTTCACTGTGGCCTGGTCGTTCGTCGAGGCCGACGGATCGGCATGGACGCTCGTGCCTCGTTTGCTTGGGTCAAGCATTTTTATGGTGGCGGTTGTTCTGCTCGCACCGACGCTGGATAAGCCGCTGTTTAACCGTCCTGTCGCTTATGGCGCCGCTGGTGGACTAATTCTGGCGGGCGTGGCTGTCTTTTCCCTGTACGGGGGCGCAACGCAACACGAAAACATGCTTGCGACGCTTCCACCACCGCGTGCAGTGCACGGCGATCCATCACCGCTGACAACCGGTTCGGATTGGCCGGCTTATGGGGGGAGTTACGCGGCCAGGCGTGCCTCACCACTGAACCAGATTACGCCCGACAATGTGGGTCGTCTCGAACGGGCATGGCTGTTTAATACTGGCGACATGCCGGAGGGCGACCCTGCCGACAGCAAATACGGTGCGGAAACCACGCCATTAAAAGTCGGCGAGACCCTCTATCTGTGCACGGCAACCAACATCCTCATTGCACTCAATCCGGGGAACGGGGAGGAAAAGTGGCGCTATGACCCGAACGTGAGTGATGACTATATTCCCTACACGGCCGCCTGCCGCGGCGTTGCCTACTACGACGTTGGCGGTGCGAGAGATCAGAATGGCGGGCAACCGATCGACTGTGCGACGCGAATTATAGAAGGCACACTGGATGGCCGCCTGGTCGCAGTGGACGCGCAGACAGGACGCCCCTGCGTGGGCTTCGGGCAAAACGGCGAAGCGAGCATTGTGATCGGTATGGGTGAGGTTGAGCCCGGCATGGTATCCATGACGTCAGCGCCAACCATTATCCAGGGTGTGATTGTCACTGGTCATCAGGTCACGGACGGTGTCAGCATCGACGCGCCCTCTGGTGTTCTGCAAGGGTTTGATGCGGTAACAGGCGAGCATCTGTGGGCGTGGGACATGGATCAGCCTGAGCTGACTACCCGGCCGGACAATGGAGAATTTTCGCGTGGGACGCCGAACATGTGGACGACAGCCTCCGGCGACGAAGAGCTCGGATATGTGTACATGCCGATGGGCAATTCGGCGGGCGATTATCTCAGCTCAGATCGCTCGGACGCCGAGGACACCTATTCCACCGCGTTGGTCGCGCTGGATGTCAACACGGGTAAGCCTGTCTGGCACTTTCGCACGGTCGACATTGACGTCTGGGATTACGACCTGGGCTCGCAGGCTACCCTCGTCGACTTTCCGATGCACAACGGAGCTGGATCCATCCCAGCGCTGATTCTGACGACCAAACAGGGCGACATTTATGTGCTCGATCGGCGCACCGGTGAGCCGATAACCGAAGTCATTGCCCGTTCGGTTCCGGGCGGAGGCGTAGAGCCTGATGAACGAAGCCCGACACAGCCTTTCTCTGCTTATCATACCTTGGCCAAGGCGCCGCTCAGCGAAAGAGACATGTGGGGCATGTCTCAAATCGATCAGATGATTTGCCGAATTCAATATCGACGCGCTGCCTATGACGGCATATATACAGCACCCACCAGTGATCGGCGCTGGATCCAATACCCAGGCTATAACGGTGGGTCGGACTGGGGCGGCATTACCGTGGATACCGCGCGTGGCATTGTGGTCGCCAACTATAACGACATGCCGAACTACAACCGACTTGTACCGCGCAAGCTCGCGGATGAAAGACTCAAGGGCCAAAAAAGCGGTTCCTCACACGCGGCGCTGGCACCGCAAGCGGGCGCACCCTATGCCGTTGAAGTGAACGCCGGCTGGCGTATGCCAGTGACGGGTCTGTTGTGCAAGGAACCACCTTACGGCGGAATTCGCGCCTTCGATCTGAGCAGTGGAGAAACACTGTGGGACAGGCCTTTGGGGACCGCAAGGCAAAACGGTCCATTCGGTATTCCGTCCTATTTACCGTTTGAAATTGGAACGCCGAACAACGGCGGCTCGGTGGTGACCGCCAGTGGTCTTATTTTTATTGCTGCGGCGACCGATAATCTTATCAGGGCAATTGATCTGAGGACCGGCGAAACGATCTGGAAAGATGTGTTACCCGCAGGGGGCCAGGCCACACCGATGACTTATGAGCATGACGGTCGGCAATACGTCGTCATCATGGCCGGGGGACATCATTTCATGCAAACACCGATCGGCGATGCACTGGTCGCCTATGCATTGCCTGAAGAAGACGTTCGATAATCGCGCCTTAGGTATCAGTTGTTTGACGGACTCCTTCTCACTCAGGGTCGGGCGGCATCTTCAGCTTCCTGAATACGGGCGCCCGCCAGTATGCCGGGCATGGCGTAGTTGCCCTCGTGGCAAGCGTACTCGTACATCTGCCCGTCGGTGGCGTGGAAACTCAGTTCGGCGGTCCAGGGTTGGGCGTAGAGATTGTTGTCATCCACCGTGAATTGGTAGACGACTTCTGTATCGGAGTAGCGACTGAAGCGCTCGATGATCCTGCCGTTGGTGGTGATCGGTACCGAACTCTGCTCCATTTGTTTGGGATTGATGTTAACGGTTTCCACAAGCAGCGCATCGTCTTCATACCAGCCTCGTGAGTCGCCAAACCATTGCTGCCAGATGACTGGTCGGAGATTAGCCCGAGCAGTTTCTGCGTCAAGGTAAATGGGAATGATGCGGGCGTCGTGAACCATCTCGACCTCTATCACCACATAATCATCCGTCTGCACAAAGCGATAGGTGCTGTTGTACAAGGTGCCCATCATGCCGGGGCCGGCGGTGTTGCCAAAACCGATCAGGCAGCGTTCTGCCAAGGGCATGGCTTCCGGACCGGACATGTCGCCAACGCCGGTGGCATAACGGACGCCAAAGTTGCGCTGCTGAAAATCGCCGCGCGGTGTCTGCAGGCGGGGAATCTGGCCGTTGTCAGGTTCAATGACATAGGAACTGCGAAATTCCCCCTTGACTCGCGCCAGTGAGGAGCCTGGATCAATCCAGAAGTCATTATAGGCGCGCAGCCCGAAGTCGTCGCTGCCCGCCACGGGCGCGATGTCGGCCGCGTCAAATTCGCCTGCGGGTAAACCGGCGATGCTGGTATTGGACGCAATTTGCTGCGCCTGGGCCGCCGTGACGATCAGTGTGCTTACATTGTCCGGACGTGCCAGTCGGGTCAACGCGGCATTGGTCCACAGGCCGCTGAGATCAGGGCGCTCATTTGCCTGTGCCCAGCTAAACGCGCAGCCAATGGCAAAAGATAAACCAACGACACTGGATGCGACCAGGGGAAGTTTGGCGTGATGCATAGCGAATCTCCAGTTAGTCATTATTATGACCCGAGGAATAAGTGGTTAGGCAGTACAGAATGTATCTTCGCAAGAAGTCAATGTAAAGCGGACGCCTGGTCGTGACACCTTGTTATTTTTTTTAGCCCATGGTCTTGCGGAGCCAGCAGTGATCAACCAATTTCTGACGCGCCAGTCCCTGACTGGGAAATCATTGAGCCCCGGTTCCCATAGCACTATACATCGCGTCACGGTCCCCTCAAGAGCGGGTAATGGACTTATTCTCTGTTTCCCCTTATAACGCTCATGAACAAACCACGGCTGCGAGAATCTAACGATGACCGATAAAATAATATCAACAGCCGGCGTGTTAGCTGCGGTGATTTTCTGGGCCGCGCTATTTGTGTTCGCCGCCATCCATCCCGAATACACACATTCTCATAAAGCCATCAGCGAGCTTGGGGCCTTCGGAGCGCCTAACGCATTAGCTTGGAATTTCATTGGCTTCATTATTCCTGGAATTTTGCTGGCTGTTTGCGGTAGTGGAATTGCAGTCCGGGTCGATGGCCGACGAACTTCACTTTACTGGCTTTTGATAATTTCTGGATTAGGTTTTGCTGGCACTGGAGTCCTGCCAACGGCAATGGAGGATGGTTCTCCCTCAATGGAATCAGCATGGACAATGGGACATATCCTTATGACTCTGGTATCAGGATTTCCCTGGATGATCGCTACTGGCGTATTAGTGCTCCACGTCAAACGGAGCTCTCAGTGGAAACACCTGGCCACAACATGCCTGGTGCTGAGTTTTTTTGCTATCGCCAGTCTCCTGTTGAATATTGTTTCTCGCGGTCTGCCGTACCTTGCGGAAAATCCGGGACTGGCACAAAGGATTGCGTTCGCTTTTTACTTCGCCTGGTTTCTGATTGCTGGATTTCTGTTTACCCATAAATCACCGATGGAGGGGGATGCCATCAGGTAACA
>JBDNGQ010000044.1:0-1545 GCA_041689205.1 Pseudohongiellaceae bacterium
CGACGGTCATCGGTTCTTTGATGTAAAGCTCCCTTGCACGCAATATCAGTCGCATGGCCAGTGCGTGATAGATACGCCAGTCCCGATTGTTCAACGCATCCGCCAGCGTAGTGCGGGCAGGCGGGCCCTTCAACCCCAATATGAAACAATTTGGCTTGATTGGACAACAGGCACGCTTCGATGTCGCGCAAGGATTCGCGCCACGACAACTGCGAAAAGACCATCACTCGAAACAAGTCGGCGCAATCCAAGGTGCGCACACCAGAATCGCCATTGCGCCTTTCGATAATGCGTCCGAAGTTCTTCCACGGCACGTACTCCATGACTTGCGCAAACAGTGTTTTGCCCACGTTCATTTGCTACTCCCAGTCTGATAAACCTGAAAGTATCGCAAATGTTTAATCTGGAATTCAAATCGTGGACACCCATGAATCCTTTGAAACCCTTATCAATGGCGGCTCCCTAGTACTTTATCAGCATAACTTTGAAACTTTTCGGGATTTTGTTCGTTCATCGCTACCGCACCTGTTCAGCTGGGACATCACAGCGCCAGCACCGACAACAGATTTTTCAGGTAGAGGACGACATAGAGGCGCTGGAGCGACGGATGCACCAGCGAAGCTGTACTCACCAGCTGTTTCGCATCCGTTGGAAACTATGTTGATATGAGGAAATCAACCGGGTCGTGAGAAAAAAGACCGGAAGCCTGCTTCCAATTGAGAAAAACGTCCGCTAGACTCAGTGCATCGCCGATTTCCGGGTGTTTTTCTCAAATAATTAGATATTCCGGCTGTTTTTCAGATTCCCCGGCCCGTTTTCGGATAACACTCTGACCAGAACAAGACCATGACAAAAACAAGCCTGGGTTACAGTCATCTGATTCAGCACTACAGCCTGCAAGTGCTGCCGCTGGACATTGAGGCCAGTGTGGACCCGGCCATCCGAGGACGCGAGCTGCGTCCGCTAGGCAAGCAACAGCGCCTATTGGCGGAACCCAAATATCAACCAGAGGATACCCTGGCAGGCCATCTCCAGTTTGCCCTGCGTTATGAAGGCGTGAATCTGCAGGTATTGAAATTGCTGTTTGCTCAGGAAGATGCCACACACACCAAACAAACGCAGAGCGCCTTATGCGTATGGCTTCAAGGTAGTCCGGGGTCAATCTACGCACGCAGAGCCTGCTTCCTCTACGAATGGTTGAACCAGTCAGAATTACCCATGAGAGACCCTGTCTCCGACCGCGCAGGTTACGTCGCCTTAATCGACGCCCGCCAACAATTTGCCCGCGAACCGGGTGAAAAGTACGGTCGCTTCCGCATTCTGAACAATTTGCCGGGCACCCCGTCCTTCTGCCCGTTGGTGCGCAAAAGTGAATTTCTGCAAACCATGCTCGCCAAGGATCTGCGCAATGTGACCGGGGATACACTGGCTGGCTATGATGAAGCCGTACTGCGCCGCGCAGCCGCTTGGCTCTATCTCAAGGAAACCCGTTCCAGTTTTGAATTGGAGCGTGAAACCCCCTCGGCCAGCAAAGCGCAGCGCTTC
>JBDNGQ010000045.1:0-65894 GCA_041689205.1 Pseudohongiellaceae bacterium
ACAACGATTTTCTGCCACTATTAAACAGGATTCCCTGAAACTGCACTCGGAGGATAAGCCATGACTGATCTTAATGAATTGATGAAACAAGCCCGGCAAATGCAGGAACAAATGCAGAAAGCACAACAGGAGGCTGCGGGCAGGATAGTTGTTGGTGAGGCAGGCGCAGGTATGGTGAAAATCCATATGACCGGGCGGCATGACGTGAAAAAAGTCGAGCTTAGCAATGACCTGATGCAGGAAGACCGTGAGATAGTCGAGGATTTGATTGCTGCCGCGATAAATGATGCAACCAAGCGAATAGAAGAAAGCAGTCGAGATGCCTTAAGCGGGCTGACTGCAGGAATGAAATTGCCTGAAGGATTCAAGTTTCCTTTTTAAAAAATCTGCATTTAATCTGAGTCTCATTATGTTTTTCAGTCCCGTTATAGAACAGCTGGTTCAAGCATTCAGATGCCTGCCAGGAGTCGGTCCAAAATCTGCGCAACGCATGGCACTGTATTTATTAGAGCGTAATCGATCGGGCGGAAGTCATCTGAGTGCGATGCTTACTCAGGCGATTGAAAAAGTGGGTAATTGCAGACAGTGCCGCACGCTCACTGAATCTGAACTATGCGCCATCTGCAGCAGTCAAAGTCGCAACCGACGTTTACTCTGTGTAGTCGAGTCTCCCGCCGATGTGTTTGCAATTGAACAGACTGGCAGCTACAAGGGTTTGTATTTCGTATTAATGGGGCGTCTCTCACCGATAGATGGGATTGGGCCGGACGACATCGGTATACCGATACTGCTTGAGCGGCTGAGCCACAGCGATGTGGAAGAGCTGATCATGGCATGTAATCCGACCGTTGAAGGCGAGGCCACCGCATGGTTTATTGCCGAACAATTGCGCGAATTGCCAGTTGTGGTATCACGCATTGCACACGGAGTGCCGGTCGGTGGTGAATTGGAATTTATTGATGGCGGAACGCTGAGTCACGCCTTCAATGGTCGACATGTGATGCGCGGATCGTGAGCGCAATGGATAAGACGAATACGCAGGACATCACCACACCAATCATGATCACTGATAATGCAAGTCTGCATCAGTTGTGTGTGCAATGGCAGAGTCTTCCCTTTCTGGCTCTCGATACCGAGTTTATCCGCATTAACACTTTTTTCCCGAAACTGGGCCTGCTGCAGGTGTGTGATAACCATCGCAGTTATCTGTTGGATCCACTGCGCATCAGCGACTGGGCACCCTTTATCGAAATTTTAAAAAACGAGAGTATCGTCAAACTGCTGCACTCCTGTTCCGAGGATCTGGTAGTTTTTCATGAGTTTTTCGGCACTGTTCCCGGGCCGATTTTTGATACACAGAGAGCTGCTGCCTTCGTAAACCTCGGCTTTAGTCTGAGCTACCAGAACCTGGTGCAATTGTTATTGCAAATTGATGTCCCCAAAGGTGAGACGCGCTCGGATTGGTTGCGGCGTCCGCTCAGCCAGGAGCAACTCGCCTATGCTGCTCTGGATGTCGCTTATCTGCCGGATGTCTATCAACTATTGTCATCCCGATTGCAGGATAAAGGGCGTCTGCAATGGTTGCAGGCTGACTGCGAACAAATGCGTCTGGTAAGCCTGGCATCGGCAGTGGAAGCGGATTGGGATGACTATTACTTGTCGTTGGGAGCAGCATGGCGTTTGAACGCTGAGCAGCTCGGCGTGCTGAGGGAACTATGCCGTTGGCGTGAAGTAGAAGCCCGCCGACGTAATAAGCCACGCAGCTGGGTCGCCAAGGACGCAGAGCTGATTACGATTGCCACCGTCATGCCCGCAGATATGAGAGCTCTGCGGATGTTAACGGATCTGCCAGCCGCTTTGCTCAATCATGATGGTTCGGTGTTGCTGTCACTGATCAGCGCAGGCCAACTGCGACCTGCAGCTGGTGACCCTTTAAGCAGGCCGCTGACTCCAGAACTGCGCAAGACATTAAAGCAATGCCAGGCGGCTGTCAGCCGGGTAGCTGCAGAAATGGAGATTGCCGAAGAACTGCTGGCGCGTAAGAAGCAGCTGGTCAGTCTGCTGATAAACACTCAGGAACAGGGCATTATCAGCTGGCCGGAAGATCTTTCTGGATGGCGGCGCGACGCACTTGAGCTGGAGTTATCGAAGACTCTGACTGACCAATAGTCTACTAGCAGGGCTGGCATCTGATTTTATGAGTAAACCATGAGCAATACAGAACGATTCTGGGAAAAACCTCTGCAGGAACTTAATCGGCAGGAGTGGGAAGCGCTATGTGACGGCTGCGCGCGTTGCTGCCTGAAAAAGCTTTCCGATGAAGACAGCGGTGAAACTCATTACACCCGTGTGGCCTGTCGCTATCTTGATCAGAACAAATGCAGCTGCACCGCTTATCCACAGAGACAGCATCTGGTGCCAGATTGCATGGTGCTGGATATCGAAAACCTGGCTGCACTGCACTGGATTCCCGATACTTGTGCCTATAAACTGCGGGAACAGGGCAAACCTCTACCCGAGTGGCATCCGCTGCTGACAGGTTCACGCGCAGCAATGCAGGAAGAGGGCATCGACGTTACCGGTAAGGTCATCTCAGAGGAGTATGTCCATGAAGATGGTCTGGAAGAGCACATAATCCGCTGGGTAGCGGCAGCACACACTGACAATTAATACTGGATTAGCACAGGAAACACATGCTGGGAATATACGGGTATCTGACGGGTTGGGCGGTTTATCTGACAGCGGGAGCGACCTGTTATCTGCTGTTTTATCGTTTTACTGGCATGATCCGCTTTAAACCGCTGGCAAATATGTTGCGTGCCATCATGCTCGCACTGATTTTTACACCATGGTATATAGCCGCAGACCAGGATTTGATGGCACCTGCGGTACTGGTGATTATTCTGGATGTGATCACGCTCGGTGGAACGGCCTTCGTACGGGCTTTCGTGCCTTTACTTATGGCCATATTCTTTGCGCTTATTCTTGCGCTGGCAGGCGGCGTTATTCGCAGCGGCATTACTAAAAGATTTCAAAAAACTGACTTTTGAGGAAACCATGAAATTTACGGGAACAGACCAGTATGTCGCCACGAAAGAGTTGCAGATGGCTGTCAATGCCGCAATTTCTCTGCAAAAACCTTTACTTATCAAAGGTGAACCGGGTACGGGCAAAACCATGCTGGCCGAGCAGATAGCTGCGGCGTTGCAATTGCCCTTGATTCAGTGGCATGTAAAAAGCACCACTAAAGCCCAACAGGGTCTGTACGAATATGATGCGGTGTCGCGTCTGCGCGATTCTCAACTTGGTGGCGATAAAGTTCATGACATTGGCAATTATATTATCAAAGGCAAGGTCTGGCAGGCTTTCGAAGCGGATACTCAAGTGGTGCTGCTGATAGATGAAATCGATAAGGCAGATATCGAGTTTCCCAACGATTTGTTGCTGGAACTCGACAAAATGGAATTCTTTGTCTACGAAACCAGAGAAATTGTTAAAGCGAAAACCCGTCCTATTATCATCATTACCAGTAATAACGAAAAAGAGCTGCCCGACGCATTCCTGCGCCGCTGCTTCTTCCATTTCATCACCTTCCCAGACCATGTCACCATGGAAAAGATCGTCAATGTTCACTACCCGAATATTCGTAATGATCTGGTCAGACAAGCCATGGAGATTTTCTTCGATATCCGCAAAGTACCAGGAATGAAAAAGAAACCATCAACATCTGAACTGATTGACTGGTTGAAGCTGTTGATGGCGGACGAACTGCCGGAAGATTTTCTTAAAAACCATGACAACAAAAGCGCGATTCCTCCGCTCTATGGTGCCTTGCTGAAAAACGAGCAGGACGTGCATTTGCTGGAGAAACTGGCTTTTATGCACAGGGCAAAGCGCTGACGTGTTAATTGGCTTCTTCTCGACATTACGCAAAGAAAAACTTCCGGTAAGTCTCGGCGAATTGTTTACGCTGCTGGAATGTCTGCAGCAGAATTTTGCGTTTGCAAATATAGAAGATTTTTACCTGTTGGCGCGCATGTGCATGGTGAAAGATGAAAAACACTTTGACAAATTTGATCGTGCTTTCTCAAAGTATTTTAATAATCTGGAAAGCATTGATAATCTTTTAGCGGCCGCATTTCCTGATGAGTGGCTGCGCAAACAGTTTGAGGCAAACCTGAGTGAAGAAGAAAAAGCACAGATCCAGTCGCTGGGTGGGCTTGAAAAATTGCTGGAAGAATTCCGCAAACGCATGCAGGAGCAGAAAGAACGGCACCAGGGCGGTAATAAATGGATAGGAACGGGTGGCACATCACCTTACGGGGCGTTTGGCTATAACCCCGAAGGGATACGCATAGGCCAGGATGAGTCCCGCAATAAGCGCGCCGTCAAAGTCTGGGATAAGCGCAACTATCGCGAACTGGATGATACTGTTGAAATTGGTACCCGCAATATCAAGATGGCCTTACGGCGTCTCCGCAAATTTGCCCGTACCGGTGCCGAAGAAGAGCTTGATATAAACGATACTATTTTCTCTACAGCGCGCAATGCCGGTTTGCTGGATATCAAAATGGTGCCGGAGCGGCATAATTCAGTCAAAGTGCTGGTTTTTTTTGATGTCGGTGGCTCAATGGATCCTTACGTGCGTCTGTGTGAAGAGTTATTCTCTGCGGCACGTTCGGAGTTCAAACATATGGAGTATTTTTACTTCCATAATTTTTTGTACGACTCGGTCTGGAAAAAAAGTCATCGCCGAATGTCGGAAACAACCTCAACATTCGATATCCTGCATAAGTACGGTAAAGACTATAAAGTTATTTTTGTGGGCGATGCCAGTATGGCACCCTATGAGATTACTCATGCCGGGGGCAGTATTGAGCATTACAACGACGAAGCTGGTGCGGTCTGGATGCAACGGATAAGCGAGGCCTTTGATCATCTGATCTGGATCAACCCGGTCGCGAAGGAATTCTGGGAGCACAGTTACTCAATAGATCTGGTGCGCCAGCTCACGGATGATCGCATGTTCCCGCTTAGCGTGAAGGGTCTGGAACAGGCAATGACACTGCTCACCAGACAACGATGAGAACCAGGATTGGCTGACGGCAAACAGCTGTAGTTGCTGAGTGGAAGTAAAACTGCAATTAATAGAACAGGGGCGACAGATATGAATGCTTTTTCAAATATAGAGTTAAAAGATGATCTTGATCCGAACCAGTTCGACACTTTGAATGATGTGTTTGATGCTGCGTTTGCCGCCAGTCCCGACAAGCCCGCATTTACCTGTATGGGTAAAACGTTGACTTATCGCGAACTTGATCATTACAGCAGGCAGTTCTCCAACTATCTTCGTCAACATACTAAGCTGAAACCAGGCGATCGAATTGCGCTGCAGCTGCCCAATATTCTGCAGTTCCCAATCGCTGTGATCGGAGCCACGCGCGCTGGACTGGTACTGGTCAATACCAACCCTTTGTATACCTCACGCGAAATGAAGCACCAGTTCAAAGATTCCGGCGTTAAGGGTATTGTGATCCTGGCTAATTTTTGCGACAAACTGCAACTGATCCTCAAAGATACAGATATCAGTACTGTCATAGTGACTGAACTCGGCGATGTACTGTCTCCGGTGAAGCGTATACTGGTTAACTCAGTGCTGCGTTATGTAAAGAAAATGGTGCCGGCTTATGATATCCCCCAGGCTGTAAAATGGAGCACCGCACTCAAGACATCTGCGGCACTGCGTAATCTCGAATCAGGTACCGATGTGGCTATTATCCTCTATACCGGCGGTACCACCGGTCTGGCCAAAGGCGCCATGCTCACGCACCGCAATTTAATTTCCAATATGATGCAATTGCGCGCCGTGAGTCAGTCGCTGATTAAAGATCAGCAGGATACCGTGCTGGCGCCCTTGCCTCTGTATCACACCTACGCGTTTATGTTTCACTGCCTGGCCATGGTATATGCCGGAAATCACAGTATTCTGATCCCCAATCCTCGTGATATCGAGGGTCTGATTAAAACCATGCAGAAAATAAAAATTAACGGTTTTGTGGGCATCAATACGCTGTATCTGGCGCTGGCTCGTCATCCTGATATTCACAAAGTCGATTTCAGTGATATGCGGTTTTCCGGGGCCGGTGGTATGGCTTTAACGGTCACTGTTGCCAAAGAATGGGAGCAAGTGACCAACAGTGAGGTTTACGAAGGTTACGGACTTACCGAATGCTCTCCTGTGGTAACAGTAAATCCGGCTGAAAAAGTTAAGATTGGCACCGTTGGACCTGCTGTTCCTATGACGGAGCTCAAGCTCGTTGATGATGCGGGTAACGATGTGCCGGAGGGCGGCACGGGGGAGTTGTGGGTCAGAGGGCCACAGGTGATGAAGGGGTATTGGCAGAACGAAGCAGCGACACGTGAAGCCATCACTGACGATGGCTGGTTCAAGACAGGCGATTACGCAGAGATAGACAACGAGGGTTATGTAAAAATTGTTGATCGTAAGAAGGACATGATCAATGTTTCTGGCTTCAATGTCTTCCCCAGCGAAGTGGAGGAGGTCGTTAATGCCCATCCTAAAGTCATGGAAAGTGCGGTGATCGGGGTTGAATGTGAAAAAACCGGAGAGAAAGTGAAACTGTTTGTGGTAAAACGCGATCCTTCACTTACCGAGCCCGAACTCATTGCTTACTGTCGTGAAAATCTCACCGCCTATAAAATTCCGCGGGAAGTGGTGTTCACCACTGATCTGCCTAAGTCTAATGTGGGTAAAATTCTGCGGCGTGAATTGCGTGAGCAGGAGCTGAAGAAATAATCGGGCCCTCTGCCAATCTCTTAGCCCGATTCTCAGGAATTTAAGTCAGTGCACAATGGTTTAGATGTCGATATTCAGGACTGCCTGCTGGCAGACCAGTTCAGATTCCGCAGGGCACTGACTGTTCTTAAACGCAAATCGGCAACTGATTCCGCCGCTGCGCAGGCACTTGCCGGGCAGATGAGAGCATCCGCTGACACGGTTACGCAACGGCGCAAATCCATGCCGGTGGTTTCATTAGCTGCCGGCCTGCCGATTAGCGATAAACGGGATTTGATCGCCGAAGCGCTGCAGAAGCATCAGATTATTATTGTCGCTGGCGAGACTGGCTCAGGAAAAACCACCCAGATACCCAAGATTTGTCTGCAGTTGGGCTATGGCGTAAAAGGCCTGATCGGCCACACCCAGCCACGTCGTTTGGCAGCCCGCTCGGTTGCAGCGCGAATTGCTGAGGAGCTGAATCAAGCACTTGGAAAAGGCGTTGGCTATCAGGTACGCTTCAGCGATAACACCGATGCCAGTACCTGGATCAAGTTAATGACCGATGGCATTCTGCTTGCCGAAATACAGCAGGATCGTTTCCTTAATAAATATGAAGTCCTGATCATTGATGAGGCGCATGAACGCAGTCTCAATATCGATTTCCTGCTGGGCTATCTCAAGCAATTAAGCCGTCGACGTCCAGAGCTTAAAATTATCGTTACTTCAGCAACCATTGATGTGGAAAAGTTTTCCGCGCATTTTGATAATGCGCCGATTATTTCGGTGTCCGGTCGCAGTTTTCCTGTTGAAATTTTGTATGAGCCGCCACAACAGGATGACACCGAAGACAATGCAGGCTCTGATGATCCACTGAATGCTTCGGTAATTTCCGCGATTCATAATATTGATGATCGAGAGCGCCGACAGCGCAAGGCTGCTGGTGACATCCTGGTGTTTTTAAGTGGCGAGCGGGAGATTCGCGATCTGGCACAAGCGCTCAGACAGCAGCAACTACACAATACCGAAGTACTGCCGCTGTATGCCCGATTAAGCCATGATGAACAAAAACGGATTTTTTCGGGACACAGTGGTCGCCGCATTATTCTATCCACTAATGTGGCGGAAACTTCGCTGACAGTGCCCGGCATTATCTATGTTATTGATACCGGCCTTGCACGCATCAGCCGTTACAGCGTGCAAAACAAAGTACAGCGGCTGCCGATTGAGCGCATTTCTCAGGCCAGCGCCAATCAACGAGCAGGGCGCTGCGGTCGCATCGCCAGCGGCACCTGCATTCGTTTATACAGTGAGGAGGATTTCAACAGCCGAGCGCTCTTTACCGAGCCGGAGATTCAGCGCACAAATCTGAGCGCAGTCATTTTGCAGATGCTGTTGCTGAAGCTTGGTGATATTGCGGATTTCCCTTTTGTCGAACGACCTGAGCCACGCGCAATCAATGATGGCTTTTCCTTATTACAGGAACTTGGCGCTATTGATCGCAGCAAAGCCTTGACTGAGAGTGGCCGAAAAATGGCCAGTCTACCGGCTGACCCGCGCCTTTCATGCATGTTGATTGACGCCGCTGCCCGCCATTGTTTGCCCGATATGTTGATTATTGTTAGTGCGCTGGGTGTGCAGGATCCACGCGAATTTCCGCCTGATAAAAAGCAGATTGCCCGCGAGAAGCACAAGCATTTCAGTCACCCGGAATCAGATTTCCTTTCCTGGGTTCGGCTTTGGAATGAGTTCGAGGAGCAGCGTCAAGCGCTTACCCAGAACGCACTCAAGCAGTACTGCAAGCAGAATTTCCTGTCCTTTATGCGCATGCGTGAATGGCGGGAAACGCACCGGCAATTGACCCTGTCATGTCAGCAGCTTGGATTTCGTTCACGTCATCCGGAAACTGATAGTGGTGCACAGCGGGTGATTCCGGAACAGGATAATGCGCAGCGCGATTATCAGGCGATTCACCGTGCCATTGTGCGTGGGTCATTGAACCAGCTGGGCATGAAATCTGAAGACAATTTCTACCAGGGGGCACGTGGCAGGAAATTTGTACTACTGCCAGCTTCTTCGCTTTTTCGGAAACAACCTAAGTGGATTGTCAGCGCGGAGCTGATCGAGACCCATCGCGTTTTTGCCAGTATGGCTGCCAGGATAGAACCTGAGTGGGCAGCAGAGGCGGCTGCGCATCTGGTTAAACGTGAGCATTTTGAAGCGCACTGGGAAAAAAAGCGGGGGCAGGTGATTGCCTTTGAGAAGGTTAACCTGTTCGGACTTACCCTGATCGAACGCCAACGAGTTGACTTTGGCAAAATAGATGCTCGACTGTCTCGCGAGATATTTATCCGGGAGGCTCTGGTCGGGGATCAACTGGAAACTAAAGCGGCGTTCTATCACAAAAATAGAGCTCTGATTGCGGAAATCCGCATTCAGGAAGAAAAGCAGCGCAGACCCGACATTCTAATCAGTGATGAGCAATTGTTTGAGTTTTATGCCAGCAGAATTCCTGATGGTATCTGCGATAGCCGTAGTTTCGAAAACTGGCGAAAAACCGTTGCGGCAAATGACCCGCGCTTTTTGGAGATGTCGTCTGAAGATCTGTTGCAACGCCCAATGGATGAGGCGGTTGCCACTGAATTCCCCGATCATGCCCATATCGGTGATAATCGTCTGAAGATTGATTATCGCTTTACGCCAGGCAGCAGCGATGATGGTGCCAGTATTAATATTCCGCTGGCCATGCTTAACCGGGTAGGCGAACTGGAGTTGGAGTGGGCGGTTCCCGGGCAGGTGAGGGAGCGCTGTGTGGCGCTGATCAAAGCCCTGCCCAAAGCTGTGCGCAAGCAGTTTATTCCCGTCGCAGAATTTGTTGACGCCGCCTTGCAGGGTGTGGAACCGGGACGTGAGCGCTTGATAGATATTATCAGCAGAACGGCTGCTCGACAGGGTATCTTACTTGATCGGGATCAGTGGCAACAGATAAGCGCTGCCCCGGATGCATTACCGGCTCATCTCAAAACAAAAATCAGAGTGCTCGACGAAAAGGGCAAAGAACTGGCCTGCAGTGATTCGTTGGAGACCTTGCAGAATAGATTTTCCAAACAGTTCAGCAGCACCGTCAGCACTATTGCAAAGCATCCACTGGAACAGGAGGGCTTTAAAGAATGGAGTTTTGAGGAGTTGCCCGAACAAATAGAGATTGAGCATGGCGTCAGATTAGTCTGCTATCCGGCATTGATCGATAACCAGGAGTCCGTTGCTGTCCGGTTGCTGGATGACCAGACGCTCGCTTTGGCATACAGCCGCAAAGGAGTAGCCCGTTTGCTGATGTTTCGCACCGCCCAGCAGCGCATTGCGATCAGTAAATTACTGCAGCAACTGGAGAAAAAGCTGGCACTAAAACTTCCTGGTGGTATGACTGACAGCAGTGCTGACGGCGTAGCAGCAGTCTACACACAGGCATTTAATCTAACTGAAAAAATACCCCGTAATGCCGATGAGTTTGAAGCCTGTCTAAATGCTGGCAAACCTCATCTGCTGTCGAGTGCCGATGAATTAGCTCGCCTGCTTGAGCAGATTTATGAATTATTTTTTCAACTTAACCGGACGCTTAATGCAATGCAAAAAAGTGAATTCGCCTACGCGATAAGAGATATACGAGAACAACTTGCTGAGCTGCTTTTTGTTGGTTTTGTCGCGACCACACCATGGCATTGGCTTAAACAATACCCGCGTTTTTTAAAAGCAATTGAGCAGCGAATACAAAAAATGCCGGCGCAGATTCAGAAGGATAAAGCAGACACGATTGACATTGCTGATTTGCATAAAACGTATCTGCAAAAAATGCACAGTAACAAAAGTCATGATTCAATCAATGAATTTCCGTGGCTGCTGCAGGAGTTGCGTGTATCTCTATTCGCTCAGACATTAAAAACAACAGTGCCGGTCTCTGTACAAAGGTTGCATAAAAAACTCGCACCACTCTGACATCACTCCAAAAAGAATTTTCTGAATGCCGGAGTATTAGGTGTGCAACGCCTGCAAACTCTGGGATAATGTGCGCCTTAATAATGACTTGTCCATAGTTGCAACTTAAAACTAAAACCCCTGTTCAGGGGCATTTTAATAATAACAGACCAAATTCTTACCAAGGTAAATGAGCCCGGGCTTTCTTATGTCCTGCTTTTTTGTTTTTTCAGAGGTTTTAGCAGTAATGTCAGGCATTTATCATAAATCAGCGCATGCAATCATCGTGGCAGGTCTAAGCCTTTGGTTTTTGTCTGCGTCAGCATTGGCCGATAATGATCCCTGGGAACCAGTCAATGCCAGAATCTATACTTTTAATTCCTACCTGGATTCCTGGCTGTTAAGGCCTGTCGCCGTCGGTTATACCAAAGTGATCCCTCAACCGGTGCGAACAGGAATTGAAAATTTCTTCTATAATATTAATGATGTAAATGTGATGACTAACAATTTACTTCAGCTCAAAGTGCGTGATGCAGTATCTGATTCTGGAAGACTTTTATTGAACACTACGGTGGGGTTAGCTGGTTTTATTGACGTTGCATCTACAGTGGGTCTTCAGCGTCATCAGGAGGATTTTGGTCAAACTCTCGGACGCTGGGGAGTCGGGCCTGGCCCGTATGTGGTTTTGCCATTTTTCGGCGCAAGTACTATGCGCGACTCCTTTGGTCTGTCAGCTGACTGGTTCATCAATCCGATACGTCAGATCAATGATGAACCGGCGCGCAATGGCTTGTTCATTCTGGGTCAGATCGATCTTCGCGCGAGTCTTTTGGAGTTCGAAGGCATGATATCTGGCGATGAATATTTGTTTGTGCGTGAAGGCTATCTGCAACAGCGCGAATACCTGATTCTGGACGGTGAAATTGCGTACGATGATTATGAGGATTTTTGAGTAATAGCGAGTTGATCACGTACGATCAATTTGCTTCTGATGAAATCGCTATGGGACACATAAATCAGATCTGCTGTTTTGCGAATCATATTTTCTTCATACTTATCGAGAACATGATCGGCAAAGGCGACCCGCCACATATTCTCAATCAGCGTAAGTTTTTGCGCATAGTCATATTCAGAGTTGATCAGGCTGGTGAATTCGTAGAGAGAAACTGATTGATGCGATTCGGTTTCGGCCAGCTCAATGATCTCTGTAAGTGCCTGCTCATCCAACCCAAGTGTGCGGGCCAGTGCCTCCTGAACAGCAACTGTTTCGCGTTCGTCGATATGGGAATCTGTCTTTAAAAGCTCAAATAAGAGAGCGGCAGAGGCAAGCTGTACCTTACAGACGCTGCTTGCGACGCTGTCATCTGGGGTTAATTTCAGATTTTCATCAAAAAACCGTTTAATCCTGGAGATCATCAAATACACGCCTCTGCTGGTGCTTGCACACCTGAATCCTCACCAATGTACGCCATTGCGTCGAGCAACACATTAATACCCGCATCTTTACGACAGGCATTTTCACTTAAGTAACGTCGAAACTGTTTGCCACCTCGCTGCCCCTTAAAGATACCAAGAATATGTCTGGTCATGCACTGCAGAGGAGCGCCTGCCGCAAGCTCTGCTTCAATGTATGGCAGATATTCAGTCATTACCTGTTGCCGGGATTTCAAGCCCTCGGCAATTCCATAAAACTCGCTGTCTACCGTGGCCATTACATAGGGGTTCTGATAAACCTCACGTCCCAGCATTACGCCGTCAACGTGTTTAAGCAGCGAGTGTGCCGCGTTTAGACTGTTGATGCCGCCATTTAAGACAATGTTCAGCTGCGGATATTTCTGTTTAAGCCGAAAGACCCTGTCGTAGTTGAGCGGTGGAATCTCGCGGTTCTCTTTAGGACTCAAACCTTTTAACAGTGCCACCCGGGCATGGACAATAAAAGTCCGACAACCTGCGTCGGCAACTGTGGTCACGAAATTCTCGAAATAGCTGTCAGAATCACGATCATCTATGCCGATCCGACATTTAACGGTGACTGGCACTGGACTCTCAGCCTGCATAGTGCGCACACACTCTGCAACCAGTTGCGGGCTATCCATCAGACAGGCTCCAAAGCGCCCTGACTGAACCCGGTCGCTGGGGCAGCCTACGTTCAAATTTACTTCATCATAACCGTGTGCCACCGCCATTGCAGTGGCTCGTTGCAGCTCCTCCGGGTCGCTGCCACCGAGTTGCACTGCAACAGGATGTTCCGCTGTGGAAAATTGCAGCAGGCGGGTTTTCCCGCCGTGCACAAGCGCTGCGCTGGTAATCATCTCGGTATATAGCAAAGCATGGCGGCTGAGTATGCGCAGGAAGACTCGTTCATGACGGTCTGTCCAATCGAGCATAGGCGCAACGCAGAACAGATGATTCAACTTTGGCGGCTGATTTAACGGTATTTGATTTGATTGTAGATAATGCATCCGCCCGATTATAGCGGATAAGCTGCACGGGTGGCATGTGCGAAAGCAGGGATTCGCGTATAATCGCCCGCTTCAATATTTAATACGACACTCGCCAGGAATTTCATGCAAAAAGTCAGAACCAGAATTGCTCCCTCGCCAACCGGAGACCCGCATGTGGGTACCGCGTATATCGCTCTGTTTAACCGGTGTTTTGCAAATCAGCACAATGGGGAGTTTATTCTACGCATTGAGGACACTGATCAGGCGCGCAGCACTGCAAAATCTGAGCACGATATTCTGGCAGCACTGGCATGGCTGGGTCTGAACTGGGATGAAGGCCCAGATATTGGCGGTGAATTTGGTCCGTATCGGCAAAGTCAGCGCAGCGATATTTATCGGCATCATATAGGTCAGTTGTTAGACACGGGCCATGCGTTCAGATGTTTCTGCAGTGCGGAACGATTGCAGGCCTTGCGTGAACAGCAGATTCAACACAAGGAAAACAGCGGTTACGACGGGCACTGCCTGCATCTGAGTGAGGCGGAGATCAATCAACGTGTGGAAAATCGCGAGGCACATGTTATCCGCATGCGCATTCCTGAAACGGGTGAATGCCTGTTCACCGACATGCTGCGCGGTGATATCGCTATAAGCTGGCAACAGGTAGATATGCAGGTATTGATGAAATCCGATGGCCTGCCAACCTATCATTTTGCCAACGTAGTCGATGACCACCTGATGCAGATCAGTCATGTTATACGCGGTGAAGAATGGATCAATTCTACCCCCAAGCATTTGCTGCTATACCAGTACTTTGGCTGGGAAGCGCCGGTCTACTGCCATATGCCACTGCTGCGCAACACCGATAAAAGCAAGCTGAGTAAACGCAAGAACCCGACCAGCATTGGCTATTACCGCGATATGGGCTACCTACCTGAGTCGCTGGTGAATTATCTGGGCATGATGGGTTGGACCATGCCTGATGGCCGTGAGAAGTTTTCAATAGCAGAGATGACCGCAGAATTCGATTTGTTGCGCGTTTCTCTGGGAGGGCCGGTGTTCGATACCGTCAAGCTTGATTGGCTGAATGGTAAATATATCCGTGAAAATCTTAATGACGAAAAATTCATCGAAGAGTTTTCAAAGTGGGCGTTTAATCCAGAGGTCGTGGCCAGAATTGTGCCATTGATCAAAGACAGGGTAGAGCGCTTTAGCGATGTGGTCCCGCTGGCAGGGTTTTTCCTCTCCGGCATAGTTCCGCTGGCTGCTGACAGCTTCAAGCACCACAAGCTAACTGAGGAAGATTGTCGGCGCATTTTGCAGCACACAGTCTGGCAACTGGAAACTCTGGAATCCTGGCAGCGTGATGATATCGAAGCTTTGTGCCACCGATTGGCAGAATTCATGCAGTTAAAAATCCGCGATTATCTATTTCCGCTGTTTGTCGCTGTTTCTGGAAAAGCGGTCTCTACCTCGGTAATTGACTCTATGGCAATTCTAGGTCTGGACATCGTCAGAGCGAGATTCAGGTATGCACTGGGCGTGTTAGGTGGGGTATCCAAAAAAGAAACCAAAGTATTCGAACGGGAGGCCAGAGAAATACCCGAATTTGTCCGCGAGGAGCGTACAAGTGATTGACAGCCTGGTGGGTGGTGCTTAGAATGCCCGGGCTTTAGTCGTGGGGCCTTAGCTCAGCTGGGAGAGCGCAACGCTGGCAGCGTTGAGGTCATCGGTTCGATCCCGATAGGCTCCACCAAATTTCAGCATATTTCATCATTCAAACTGGGGGCTTCCCCTCTACCTGCATGAATTTCCAGCCGACCGCTGTCGAACTAATGGCTTCGTCGGAGCTTCCTTCTTTTGAATTCCAGTCTGCTGCTTCAGATACCGAACATACTGACAGAACATTGTCATAATTCAGTATATTAGCCAGCAGTTTATTGTATTCGCCTGTCCACAAGACTATACTCTGCGCCCATATCACGTGCATGCCAACATGCTCTGCAAGCAGGCGGAACGGCAGTTTGAGCGCCGCTCTTTGTTAATAACACACCCGACTCCGGGCATCAGCGAAATTAAATCAGTGAAAGATAACCGACCGATAAACCTGGATTTTACTACCCTGCGTCTGCCGCTTCCCGCCATTACTTCCATCCTGCATCGGATTTCAGGCGTATTTATATTCGCCGGAATCGCGGTTTTGTTGTGGTTGCTGGCTGAATCGCTGGCTTCCGAACAAGGCTTTATCAATGTCCAGCAGTGGCTTGATACCTTCTGGGTCAAGTTGCTGGTCTGGTCAGTTCTGGCTGGATTACTTTATCACCTGATCGCTGGCATCAGACATCTTCTGATGGACATGGATATCGGTGAAACACTGGAAGGAGGCCGGATGGGTGCAAAACTCGTCGTGATCTTCTCTGTTCTGGCTATCGTATTAGCGGGGGTGTGGTTATGGTAAGCAGTGTCACGGGTTTGAGTCGAAATGGCGTAGCTGACTGGCTGGTGCAGCGTGTCAGCGCAGTAGTTCTTGGTGTTTATTTCATTGGTCTGCTCGGATACCTGCTGATGAATGCTGATCTCGATTATGCACAGTGGCAGGCTCTTTTCTCGACGACGTGGATGCGCTTAGCGAGTCTGCTGGCCCTGATTTCTCTGTGTGCGCACGCATGGGTTGGTATGTGGACAGTTTCCACAGATTATCTGACCGAAGCGATGGTTGGCAAAAATGCAAATGTGCTCAGGTTTCTTTTCCAAGCGGCGTACATACTATTGATATTCATTTACCTCATCTGGGGTATTCAGATTTTGTGGGGCAATTAAATGAGCGGGATTCGTACTATATCCTTTGATGCAGTGATAGTAGGCGGCGGTGGTGCCGGCATGCGTGCAGCTTTGCAGTTGTCTCAGTCGGGTTATAAAACAGCAGTGATCAGCAAAGTTTTTCCAACTCGTTCACATACCGTATCAGCTCAGGGTGGAATCACCTGTGCCATCGCCAGCGATGACCCAAATGATGATTGGCGCTGGCACATGTACGACACGGTCAAAGGCTCTGATTACATCGGCGACCAGGACGCCATCGAATACATGTGCAGTGAGGGGCCTGCTGCGGTCTATGAACTTGAGCATATGGGCTTGCCATTTTCACGGACCGAGGCAGGACGCATTTATCAGCGCCCATTTGGCGGTCAATCGAAAGACTATGGTAAAGGCGGGCAGGCTGCGAGAACCTGCGCGGCTGCCGATAGAACCGGCCACGCACTGTTACATACCTTGTATCAGGCCAATCTTAAAAATAATACCGTGTTCTTTAACGAATGGTATGCCACGGATCTGGTCCGCAATGAGGATGGGGTTGTTGTTGGCGTTGTTGCCATTTGCATCGAAACGGGTGAGACCGTATTTGTCCGTTCCAAGGCTACTGTTTTCGCCACCGGTGGAGCAGGGCGGATCTATGCATCAACGACGAATGCAATGATTTGCACCGGCGATGGTATTGGCATGGCACTGCGTGCAGGTTACCCGGTACAGGATATGGAGATGTGGCAGTTCCATCCAACCGGTATCTACGGCGCAGGAACTCTGGTCACTGAAGGTTGTCGTGGCGAGGGTGGATACCTGATCAATAAGGATGGCGAGCGGTTCATGGAACGCTATGCGCCCAATGCCAAAGACCTTGCCGGACGGGACGTAGTTGCCCGCTCCATGATCCTCGAGATACTGGCTGGAAAAGGCTGTGGCCCGAACGGTGATCACGTCATGCTCAAACTGGATCACCTGGGTGAGAAAGTGTTGAATGAAAAGCTGCCAGGCATTCTAGAGCTGTCGCGTACCTTTGCCCATGTCGACCCGGTTAAAGAGCCCATTCCTGTAGTGCCGACATGCCATTACATGATGGGGGGAATTCCTACTAATATCAATGGCCAGGCGTTGACTCTTGATGCTAATGGTAATGACAAAATCATTGAAGGATTGTTTGCTGTCGGTGAAGTTGCCTGTGTATCGGTCCATGGTGCCAACCGTCTTGGCGGGAATTCACTGCTTGATCTGGTGGTTTTTGGCCGTGCAGCGGGCAAACACATAGAAAGCATGCTGCGACTTGGAATCGATCAGAAGGCGCCGTCCGAGGCAGATATAACGCAGGCTTTAACTCGCCTGAATCGGCTGAATAACAGCACGAGTGGCGAGAGTGTGGCGGAGCTGCGAACCGAATTGCAGACCATTATGCAGAACTACTTTGGTGTGTTCCGTACTGGCGAGTTCATGCGGGCCGGCATTGAGAAGCTCGCTGCACTGCGACCACGTATCGCGAATGTCGAACTGAGGGACAAGAGCAATGCATTTAATACTGCGCGGGTAGAAGCCCTCGAACTGGAGAATCTGTTTGAAGTGGCTGAAGCTACAGCAATTGCTGCAGGAGCCAGAACTGAAAGCCGTGGCGCCCATGCGCGTGATGATTTCCAGAGTCGCGATGATACCAATTGGTTGTGCCACTCTATGTACTTTCCAGCTGATAAGTCGGTTGGCAAGCGCGCTGTGAATTTCTCACCGAAAACTGTGGAAACCATGGAACCAATGATACGCACCTATTAATGAAAACGTGTATCAAGGCTGCAGTAATCATTGTAACGAGTCGTCAAATTTTCAGTAAAAGGTAGAAATAACGTGTTAGTGAGCATATATCGCTATAACCCAGAAACTGACAGCAAACCCAGTATGCAGGATATTGAAATTGAGCTGCCTGCTGGTAAGGACATGATGGTTTTGGACGTCCTTGAATTGGTGAAACGACAGGATTCGTCAGTCTCATATCGTCGCTCATGCCGTGAGGGCGTATGCGGTTCTGATGGCATGAATATCAATGGTACCAATGGATTGGCATGTATTACTCCGCTTTCTTCAGTAGCCAAAAATGGCAAGCTGGTATTGCGTCCCCTGCCAGGCCTGCCGGTTATTCGTGATCTTGTAGTGGATATGACCATTTTCTTCAAGCAGTTTGAAAAAGTGCAGCCATTTTTGCAGAATGATCAGCCTGCGCCGGCAATTGAACGTTTACAGTCTCCTGCCGATCGTGAAAAACTTGATGGTTTATATGAGTGCATTTTGTGTGCATGCTGCAGCAGCAGCTGCCCATCATTCTGGTGGAACCCGGATAAGTTTATTGGCCCTGCGGGATTGTTGCAGGCTTACCGATTCCTGGCTGACAGTCGCGATACCGCAACCGAAGATCGGCTTAGCGGTCTTGAGGATCCCTTCAGTGTGTTCCGATGCCGCGGTATCATGAATTGTGTAGCCGTCTGTCCAAAAGGACTTAACCCTACCAAAGCCATCGGACACATCCGCTCTATGTTGGTTCAGCGCGCAGTGTGAAAATTTAGTTTAATGAAAGAGGTGAAGTCTGCGACACGTAATGTTAGCTGCCTGATGCAGAAACAGTCGCCTCGATTCTATTCGGGAATTAATGAAAATGCATGACAGCATTATGCAGTTAATGTGGAATACAGGGCATTTGTCTGGTGGCAATGCGGCATACGTTGAAGACCTTTATGACCAGTTCCTGCAGGATCCGGTACAGGTATCTGCGGAATGGCGGACTTTCTTCGAATCGCTGCCCAAAATAGCTGATAACGCCCGCAATGATGTCTCCCATCGAGAAATCGAAGAATATTTTAAGAAAGTTGGTAAAACCAGCCGTTTCACCCCCGTACTAAGTAACGACGCAGTAGTAAACTCCGAGCATGAGAATAAACAGGTGCGAGTACTGCACTTGATCAGCTCCTATCGCGTCCGCGGTCATCAAAAAGCGCATCTTGATCCGCTTAAGCTGATGCACCGCGAGCAGGTTCCCGATCTGCAACTGGACTTTCATGCTTTGTCACCCATTGATTGCTCCACAGTATTCCAGACCGGCTCGTTGTTCATCAATCGCGATACAGCACCTTTGCGCGATATTATCGATACTCTGGAGAGCATTTACTGCAGTTCAATTGGTTATGAATTCATGCATATCGTGGATATTGCAGAGAAGCAGTGGATCCAGAAGCGGATCGAAAGTAGTGGCGGTACACCGAACTTTCCTGTTGAAGTAAAGCAGCATCTGCTTGAACGTTTAAGCGCAGCAGAAGGTCTCGAAAAACATCTCGATTCAAAATACCCCGGTACTAAACGTTTTGGTCTCGAAGGTGGCGAAAGCCTGATACCCCTGCTGGATGAGCTTATTCAGCGCTCAGGCAGTTATGGCGTAAAAGAAATCGTAATCGGGATGGCGCACCGGGGCCGATTGAATGTACTGGTCAATATCCTGGGGAAAAATCCTGCGGATCTGTTTGACGAGTTTGAAGGTCGTGCAACCTACAAAAGCTCAGGTGATGTGAAATACCACCAGGGATTTTCATCCAATATTATGACCCCCGGCGGTGAGGTGCATCTTGCGATGGCCTTCAATCCTTCCCATCTTGAAATTGTTTCGCCGGTGGTAGAAGGTTCTGTTCGAGCACGTCAGGACAGACGTCAGGATAGTCTCGGTCATGCAGTGGTGCCAATTATCATTCACGGTGATGCTGCATTTGCAGGCCAGGGCGTGGTCATGGAGACCTTCCAGATGTCCAGGACCCGTGCCTATGCCACAGGCGGAACGGTGCACCTGATCATTAATAATCAGGTTGGTTTCACCACCAGTCGCCAGGATGATGCCCGATCAACCGAGTATTGCACTGACGTTGCAAAAATGGTTCAGGCGCCAATTTTCCACGTCAATGCTGATGACCCGGAAGCGGTTCTGCTGGTAACTCAACTGGCATTGGATTTCCGCTATGAATTTGGCAAAGACGTGGTTATCGATCTGGTCTGCTATCGTCGCCGCGGACATAATGAGACTGACGAGCCAGCCAGTACTCAGCCGCTGATGTATAAGCAGATCCGTCAGCAGCCAACTACCCGCGCCTTGTATGCAGAGAAACTGATTGCCGATGGCATAGTTACTGCGGAGTTTGTCGATAACCAGAATGCATCCTATCGTAAAGCCCTGGATACCGGTCTGCATGTCGTTAAGAGCCTGGTGAAGGAACCTTCGGTGGAATTATTTGTGGACTGGAGTCCATATCTGGGTCATGAATGGAGCCCGCACTACAACACTTCGATGAAGTTGGATGCTTTAAAAGGACTGGCCCGTAAACTGGTCAATATTCCAGCGACAATAAATCTGCACAAACAGGTTCAAAAAATTATCGATGACCGTGCCCAAATGGCAACAGGAGACAAACCCGTCGACTGGGGTTTTGCCGAGACGCTTGCATATGCCAGCATTCTCACCAGCGGTAACAAGGTAAGAATTACCGGTCAGGATGTAGGGCGTGGCACCTTCTCGCATCGTCATGCAGTGCTTCGAGATCAGGACAGCGGTAATGAGTACATTCCGCTACAGGCTCTGACCAGCGATCAAAAAAGTTTTTCTATCTATGACTCGTTGCTGTCAGAAGAAGCCGTACTTGCATTTGAGTATGGCTATGCCACCACAGCACCCAATGCGTTGATTATCTGGGAAGCGCAGTTTGGAGATTTCGCCAATTCCGCCCAGGTAGTAATCGATCAGTTTATTACCAGTGGTGAACATAAATGGCAGCGACTTTGTGGCTTGACCATGTTGTTGCCACACGGTTATGAAGGGCAGGGGCCTGAGCATTCATCGGCTCGACTGGAGCGCTTCCTGCAAATGAGTGCCGAACATAATATTCAAGTATGCCTGCCAACGACATCAGCGCAGGTATTCCATATGTTGCGCAAACAGGTGTTAAGTCCTTTGCGCAAGCCGCTGGTAGTCATGTCTCCTAAAAGTCTGCTGCGTCATAAGGACACTACGTCCAGTCTGGAAGAACTGGCCAACGGCAGTTTCCAGGTAGTAATTGGTGAAACTGATCACTTTGAAGCAGCCAAAGTTCGGCGCATCGTGCTGTGTTCTGGCAAAGTTTATTATGATTTACGTCAGGAGCGGCGCAACAGCACTATCGATGACATCGTCATAATCAGACTTGAGCAGTTGTATCCATTTCCTGAGGATGACCTCAGAGAAGCGATGCGGGTCTATGAAAATTTCACTGAGGTGGTCTGGTGTCAGGAAGAACCGATGAATCAGGGCGCATGGTATTCCAGCCAGCATCATATGCGCAGAGTCATCAATGACCTGAAGCCCGGTGTTAATTTAAGCTACGCCGGTCGCGAGGCATCTGCGTCTCCTGCTGCGGGTTATCCGCAGTTGCATATGGAGCAACTGCGCAGATTCGTTGATCAGGCACTGAACTGATTACCAATAAAAAAAGCAATGTAAGTTGATGCATAAAAGCATAAGGAATGAAAATGGCTATTGAAATTAAGGCGCCCACGTTACCCGAATCTGTGCCAGACGGCACCATTGCTACATGGCACAAAAAAGCCGGCGATGCAGTAAAACGTGATGAGTTGCTGCTCGACATCGAAACTGACAAAGTGGTTATCGAAGTGGTATCGCCGACAGATGGAGTCCTGTCCGAAATCCTTAAAGCCTCGGGTGACACAATTGTCAGCAATGAATTGATTGCCAGAATTGAGGCCGGAGCAGCAGCAAGCGCTGCGACTAAATCTGAGGCTCCTAAAACTGAGGCCGCACCGCAGCAGCCAACTGCTGAGCAGGAATCATCAGAAGAGCCAATGCTTAGCCCTGCAGCAAAAAAGATTGCGGAAGAGAACAATGTTGATGTCAATCAGTTAACGGGCTCAGGCAAGAATGGCCGCGTTACCAAAGAAGACGTGCTGGCTTATGTTGAGCAACAGAGTACGCAGAAAATCGCTGCAAAAACCGAGCAGAAACAAGCTGCACCGGTACGACTTATGGAAGGTGCTGCCACCGGCGCAGACTTATCCTCGGGCCGAATCGAAGAGCGCGCTCCAATGAGCAGGCTGCGCGCCAAAGTCGCTGAACGTCTGCTGCAGGCTTCGCAGACCACCGCAATGTTGACCACGTTCAATGAAGTGGATATGTCGGCGATAATGGAGTTGCGTAATAAATATAAAGACTTGTTTGAGAAATCACATGATGGAATTCGTCTTGGTTTCATGTCATTTTTCGTTCGAGCCAGCATTGAAGCACTAAAGCGTTTTCCAGCAGTTAATGCATCCATTGATGGCAGCGACATCGTCTATCACGGCTATCAGGATATCGGTGTAGCCGTTTCCTCGCCACGCGGTTTGGTAGTACCCGTGCTGAGAAATGCTGATCACATGGGGTTGGCGCAGATAGAAGCAAAAATTCGCGAATATGGTCTTAAATCTCAGGATGGAAAATTATCAATCGATGAAATGACCGGCGGCACCTTCACCATTTCCAATGGTGGGGTATTCGGCTCACTGCTGTCGACGCCGATTCTTAATCCGCCACAGACGGCTATTCTCGGTATGCACAAAATACAAGAGCGTCCAATGGCAGTTAATGGACAGGTAAAAATTCTGCCCATGATGTATCTCGCCCTGTCCTATGACCATCGCATGATCGATGGCAAGGAAGCTGTACAATTCCTGGTGACAATCAAGGAGCTTTTGGAAGATCCGGCAAGAATTCTGCTGGAAATCTGATTGAGCTTGTAATCTTATAATCTGGATACGGAATTATTTATGACTAAGAAATTCGATGTAGTCGTTATAGGCGGCGGTCCGGCCGGATATGTTGCGGCGATACGTTGCGCCCAGCTCGGTCTGCAGACCGCCTGTGTAGAAAAATGGCATGACGAAAAAAATAATGTGGTCTTTGGGGGCACCTGTCTGAACGTCGGCTGCATTCCATCAAAGGCTTTACTGGATTCGTCGCATAAATTTGCTGAAGCCCAGAAACATTTCCAGACTCATGGCATTACTCTGGATAACCTTGCCATAGATGTTCCTGCGATGATTGCGCGCAAAGCGAAAATCGTTGGACAGTTAACCTCAGGGGTCAAGTCACTTTTTACTGCGAATAAAGTGGAAGGCATCGCCGGTACTGGAAAGTTGCTGAAAGGAAAAAAGGTACTGGTTACCGGCCATGATGGCAGCACTGAAGAATTGCAGGCTGAACATATCATTCTGGCAGCGGGTTCTGAACCGATCAGCATACCACCCGCAAAAGTAGATAATGACGTTATCGTTGATTCGACCGGCGCTCTGGAGTTTTCAGCAGTACCCAAACGTCTTGGTGTTATCGGCGCTGGTGTTATCGGGCTGGAGCTTGGCAGTGTATGGTCAAGACTGGGCTCCGAAGTAACCGTGCTGGAAGCCATGGACGCTTTTCTTCCCACCGTGGATACTCAGATTGCTAAAGAAGCCAGTAAGATTCTCGCTAAGCAGGGTCTGATGATCAAGCTTGGCGCCAAAGTAACCGCTACTAAAGTAAGCAAAGGAAAAAACAAAACCGTTACTGTCAGTTATACGGACAGTGAAGGCGAGCAGGAGATCGTTTTCGACAAGCTCATTGTTGCCGTAGGTCGTCGTCCAGTGAGTGCAAATCTGCTCGCTGATGACAGCGGTGTTGAAATTGACAAGCGTGGTTTTGTAGTGGTTGATGATACCTGTTCAACCAAAGTCCCGGGCGTTTACGCCGCTGGCGATCTGGTCCGCGGGCCAATGCTGGCACATAAAGGTATGGAAGAGGGCGTCATGATTGCCGAACGCATTGCCGGCAAGAAGACTCAGGTTAATTATGCACTGGTGCCGTTTGTCATTTACACACACCCGGAAATTGCATGGGTTGGCAAAACGGAACAACAACTTAAAGAGGAAGGAATCGAATTTAATGTCGGCACCTTCCCGTTCAGCGTCAATGGCCGTGCACTTGCTGCAAATGATACTGAAGGCATGGTCAAAATGCTTGCTGATGCGAAAACAGATCGGGTTCTGGGTTGCCATATTATCGGGCCCAGTGCTGCAGACCTCGTTCAACAGGTCGCCATTGCGATGGAGTTCAGTGCCAGCGCCGAAGATATCGGCCTCACCATGTTCTCTCATCCGGCACTGTCAGAAGCGGTTCATGAGGCCGCCTTGTCGGTGAATGGGCACGCAATACATGGAGTCAACCGCCGCAAACGCAGTTGATCAAAATCGCTTTATCACAGTCCAGAATAATGGAATCTAAAAACATGAAATATGGTGACGCAGTATGAATTTACATGAATATCAGGCGAAGCAGTTGTTCGCTGAATATGGACTTCCAGTCTCAAAAGGTTTCGCAGTTGATAATGCTGATGACGCAGTGGCAGCAGCCGACAAAATTGGCGGCAATAAGTGGGTTGTCAAGGCGCAGGTTCACGCTGGTGGCCGCGGCAAAGCCGGTGGCGTAAAGCTGGTATCGAGTAAGGATGAAATCAGAGCCTTCGCCGATAAATGGCTCGGCAAAAAAATGGTTACCTATCAGACTGATGCAATTGGTCAGCCGGTCAGCAAGATACTGGTGGAAACCTGCACGGATATAGCCCAGGAACTTTATCTTGGTGCCGTTATTGACCGATCATCTGGACGCATTGTTTTTATGGCTTCCACTGAAGGTGGCGTAGAAATTGAGAAAGTCGCCGAAGAAACTCCGGGAAAAATTCTTAAGGCAATCATCGATCCTCTCTGTGGCGCTCAGCCATTTCAAGCGCGAGAATTGGCTTTCCAGTTAGGCTTGAATGACAAGCAGGTGAAACAGTTCACTCATCTGTTCCTGGGCCTGGCAAAAATGTTCGCTGATTTCGACATGGCATTGCTTGAAATCAATCCATTGGTAATTACTGAAGAGGGCAATCTGCATTGTCTGGATGGCAAGATCAATATCGATGGCAATGCACTTTATCGTCAGCCTAAGCTGCGTGAGATGCATGACCCCAGTCAGGACGATGCGCGCGAAGCTCTTGCCGCAAAGTGGGAGCTTAATTATGTGGCTCTTGATGGCAATATCGGCTGCATGGTTAATGGTGCCGGGCTTGCTATGGGCACTATGGATATCGTGAAATTGCACGGTGGCAGCCCGGCGAATTTTCTTGACGTTGGCGGTGGTGCAACGAAAGAGCGTGTTACCGAAGCCTTCAAAATTATTCTTTCTGATGAAAATGTAAAAGCCGTGCTGGTTAACATCTTTGGCGGCATCGTGCGTTGTGACCTGATTGCTGAAGGGATTATCGGTGCTGTCGAAGAAGTTGGTGTTCAGGTACCGGTAGTGGTGAGGCTGGAAGGAAATAATGCTGAGCTGGGCAGAAGCGTGCTCAAAGACAGCGGCCTGAATATTATTGCCGCTGTCAGCCTTACTGATGCAGCAGAAAAAGTAGTTGCCGCCGCAGGAGGTGCCAAATGAGTATTCTAATTGATAAAAACACGCGTGTTATCTGCCAGGGCTTTACCGGCGCTCAAGGGACGCTCCATTCTGAGCAGGCCATTGCCTACGGAACCAGGATGGTTGGCGGTGTAACCCCTGGTAAAGGGGGGCAGATTCATCTTGGATTGCCAGTATTTAACACAGTAAAAGACGCGGTAAGAGAAACTGGCGCCGAGGCGTCAGTTATTTATGTGCCCGCAGCTTTCTGTAAAGACTCAATTCTGGAAGCTGCATTTGGTGGCATCAAGCTGATAGTTTGCATCACTGAAGGCATTCCAACTCTGGACATGCTGGACGCGAAAGTTAAATGCGATGAACTTGGTGTGCGGCTGATCGGGCCAAATTGCCCAGGGGTAATTACTCCTGGACAGTGCAAAATTGGCATCATGCCAGGTCATATACACAAACCCGGTAAAGTAGGTATTGTTTCTCGCTCTGGAACTCTTACCTATGAGGCTGTAAAGCAGACTACGGATTTTGGTTTTGGTCAATCCTCATGTGTCGGCATAGGCGGCGACCCGATTCCCGGCTCTAACTTCATTGATATCCTGGCGCTTTTTGAACAGGATGATCAAACCGAAGCGATCGTGATGATTGGTGAAATAGGCGGCACTGCGGAAGAAGAAGCGGCGGCCTATATAAAGGAGCACATCAGCAAACCCGTCGTAGCATATATTGCTGGTGTAACAGCACCCGCAGGCAAGCGTATGGGGCACGCTGGAGCGATTATTTCTGGTGGTAAAGGTACCGCAGATGAAAAATTTGCAGCGCTGCAGGATGCCGGAGTTAAGACGGTACGAAGTCTTGCGGAAATAGGAAGTGCGCTTAAAGAGGTCACTGGCTGGAAGTAATCTTCTGCGCTGTTAAGTATGCCGGGGAAAAATTTACGCCGCAGATGATGCGGCTTAAATGCAAAAATAGTTGCGTTTAATGGTTCAAAAAATCAAACAGTGTGTGGTAGTCTTACTCCGCAATTTGGCGTGGAACGCTGAATTGACGCAGGAATCGACGAATTTGCCGGCAAAAGTTACTAAAAAACTCACAACTGAAAAAGTTGGGTAGAAAGGTAACTTCGGCAGGTAATCAGTCACAGGACAATTATCTGGCACACAACATCACTTAACAAAATTCTGTGTGTGCGCCCGATAATTTGAAACGGAATTTTTATTTGTTCACCCAATATAAGTTGTCACGTTTAAAGTCTGCTTGCAGCAGAACTGAAAACGCAGGCTAAGATAGATTTAATACAATTATAGGATGGCACATGAATAACCGTCGATTATATTACAAGGTTCTGGCTCCCTTCGCGTCGTTGCTGTTAGCTGGTACAGCGTTCGCGGCTGAAGTAGATACCCGTATGATAAATGAAGCCTTGAATATCGTGGATCAGAAGAACCGCGCCGCTGTTACTTCTCAGGAAACCATTACCCGGTTATCCAACTCGGCCAGTAGTCTTTTTGAAGAGTTCAAGATTGAAAATAATAATCTTGAAGCGCTTCTGGTTCTGAATGCCGGCTTGCGTAAACAGATATCAATCCAGGAACAGCAGATAGCAACCATTCAGCAGTCTATTGCTGATGTGGCAGTTGTAACTCAGGAAATGCCATTCCTGATGACTAAAATGATGGATAGTATGTCCCAGTTCATCGAGATGGATCTCCCTTTCCATATTGAACAACGCCGTAACCGTTTGGTCTTTGCTCAGGATGCCGTCAATAATCCTGATGTATCACGTGCAGAAAAATTCCGACAAATTCTGTCTCTGTACCAGATCGAAAACAATTACGGTCGAACACATGAAACTTATCCAGCGACATTGGTTATAGATGGTGCTGAGCGTGATGTTGACATGCTGCGAGTAGGCCGTCTCGCCATGGTATACCAGACCAAAGACAGAACTATCACTGGCGCGTGGGATCAACCAGGCAGACAGTGGATAATCCTGGAACCCGGCGAATACCGTACAGCAATTCAAAAAGCCATTAGTGTATCCAGCGGTCTGATCGCGCCAGAAATTTTTGAACTACCAATCGTTGCGCCGGAGTCAGCACAATGAATAAACTAATTAAATTTGCCACACTTTCTGCAGCAGGTTTATTCCTGTCTGCCACCGTAATAGCACAGCCAGCGCCGTCACTGACCGATCTGCTGCGTGATGTAGAACAGGGTCGTATTGCTGAATCACAGGAACACCGTGATCGCGAGCAGCGATTCCAGCAACAGGCAAATGAGCAACAGCAGATTTTGACTGAAACCAGACAGCGCATTACTGAAGAAGAAGGTCTCAACACCAGACTTGAAGCTGAATTCGACAGCAATCGTCAGATTATTGCCGAGCGTCGCGAATTACTGCGTGTTGCAAGGGCTGATTTGAACGAACTGCTGGGTACTATTCAAGGCGTTGCCGGTGACCTGCGCAGCAACTTTCAAAACTCCCTGATCAGTGCTCAATTTGACGGTCGAGAAGAATTTCTTGACTCGTTTATCGAACGAGTAGCCAGTGATACCGAACAGGTGCGAATCGATGAGATCGAACGTTTCTGGTTCCTTATGCAGCAGGAAATGACTGAAGCTGGGCGTGTTGTGCAGTACGAAGATATTGTCAGTCTGCCTTCAGGCGAACAGAGCACCAGAAATATAACCCGAATTGGTTCGTTTAATGCGATTGGCGACGGTGAATACTTAAGCTATTCAGGCAACATCGGTCATCTGCAGGTTCTGCCACGTCAACCAAGTGGCAGACTTCTGGGGCTTGCACAAGATCTTGAACAGGCCGACAGCGGTTTGCATAAAGTTGGTGTCGATCCTACCGGCGCACTTGGCGGCAGCTTGATGGCTAACCTGATCAATTTCCCGACATGGCAGGAACAGGTTCGAGACAACTCAGGCACAATCGGATATACAATTATCGCAATCGGTATTATTGGTATCCTGGTAGCGTTAATCAGATCCTTCTTGCTGACCGTGGTTGCCTCCAAGGTGAATTCACAGGTTAAGTCCGACACAGCTAACAAGAACAATCCACTGGGTCGTGTACTGCTGGTTGCGGAAGCTAATCCTACTGCCGATATCGAAACCCTCGAGCTAAAACTTGGCGAGGCAATTCTGCAGGAAACCCCTGCGCTGGAGCGCTTCCTGACCCTGATCAAGATTATTGCCACCATAGCACCTCTGATGGGTCTGCTTGGAACGGTAACGGGTATGATTCTGGTGTTCCAGCAGATCACTGTTTACGGTGCGGGCGATCCAACAATCATGGCCGGCGGTATCTCCATGGCGTTGATGACCACGGTACTGGGTATTGTTGTTGCTATTCCTACGGTGCTTATGCACACCTGGGTTAAGAGCAAAAGCGACCGGATTATCCATATCCTTGAGGAACAGGCTACCGGCATTATTGCTCGGAAAGCTGAAGCCTCTAATAGATCCAAAGCTTAAGTAGATAGAGGGGATCGATTATGTATTTCACTCTACTCGACACGTTTGATGCCATCCTGGGTTTCATGAACCAGGGTGGGGAAGTGCTCTGGGTTATTGCCGGTCTGTTATTGTTAATGTGGTCGCTTGTGTTTGAACGCGTGTGGTATCTGCATTCAAGCCATGCCAAAAGAGTTAAACAGACTCTGGCGGCGTGGAACTCACGAACAGACACCAGCTCATGGCGTGCAAGACAGATCCGTAACATGATGATTTCGCAGGTATCGTTGGATCTGAAGTCCTCGATGCCAATGATTGAATCTCTGGTGATGATCTGTCCATTGCTGGGCTTGATTGGAACGGTAACCGGTATGATTGAGGTCTTCTATGTGATGGCTCTCACCGGCGGTGGGGACGCAAAATCGATGGCAGGTGGAGTATCAAAAGCCACCATCCCAACCATGGCTGGCATGGTTGGAGCGCTGTCAGGCATCTTTGCCGCAAACTGGCTGAAGCACAGGATGGATCGTGATATTGAACTTCTCGAAGACAACATGGCTCTAAATACTTAACACAGTTTAAAAGGCATTATCATGAAAAGTGGTTTAATGAGAAAACGTGGTGATGAAGGCGGTCCAGGCGAAATTGACCTCACCCCAATGCTGGATGTGGTATTCATTCTGTTGATCTTCTTCATTGTTACCTCAGTGTTTATCACTGAAGCAGGTATCGACGTACTAAAGCCTGAGGCGTCTACAGCTGAGCCAAAATCAAAGGATCTGATATTGATCGCGGTTAGTTCTGAGGGACAGGTATGGATTGATGGCGAGGAAATAGACCCGCGCTTCATCCGCGCTCGCTTTGAACTGCGATTGGCAGACACCCCGAATGCATCGGTCGTCATACAGGGCGACCGGGCCGCGCAAAATGAGCATGTGATGGCAATTTTGCGCGCCGCAAGGGATGCCGAGATAGCCAGCGTTTCTATATCAACGGAGGCATAACGATGATTGCTGTTAGATGGTTGGTTTCCATAGCATTGGGGGGGTTGATTACTCTCGTGCTGTTTTACATGATGCAGGCTTTGATTGCGACCGGCGCACAACTGACGCAAACCAGTAACGTGATCCGGATTGTCGATGCAACCATGCCGGAAATCGTCATGGAAGTGGTTCGGGAAATTGAGAAACCACAACCAATAGAAGAACAAAATGAGCCGCCCCCCCCACCGGATCGTTCGATCAACATGGATACAGGACCAAGCTTGAATATTCAGCGCACCGCAGTAGATGTGGACGTTGGTCTAAATTTTGGTGGTGCCTCCTTGAACGTCTCTGATGGTGAAATGCTGCCGTTGGTAAACGTTACCCCGCAGTATCCTACCCGTGCGGCGTCACGTGGGATTGAAGGATGGTGCCAGGTGCGTTTTACTGTGACAGATACCGGTGGTGTAACTGATGTCGTTGTTGTGGATGGCGAACCAAGAGGAATGTTTGATCAATCTTCTGTCAGGGCTGCGGAACGCTTCCGATTCCAGCCTCGTGTAGTCAATGGTCAAGGCGTTGCAGTACCCGGCGTGCAGTATGTATTTCGTTATCAATTGGAGGGTGATCAATGAGTTATCTTAAATCATTCCCAGGCAAGAAGAAGTGTCTTGCCTTTATGTCTGCGGCCTTGGTTAGCGCGTCAATGATGGGTTCACTGGGCTTCTCGGCGGCGACCTACGCACAGAACGAACCCCGACAGCCACCGCCTACTCGATCATCTGAGGTCCTTTCAGATAGAGTGTATCGTGCTATTGCAGCGATTCAGGAACTGATGGCTCCTGAGGACGTCAATAAACAACCGGATCTGGTGCGCGCCAAGGTTGAACTGGATGCACTGAATCAGCGTTATGACTCAATGAACGACTTTGAAAAGTCGACTTTATTGAACTTCTATACCAACTATTATCTTAGTACGGATAATGTGTCTGAAGCGCTGAAAATCTTCGAGAGAATTCTGACAATTGAGAATCTTCGGATAGAAATGCGTCTGCGATCACTACAGGCTCTCGGACAGTTATATGCTGGAGAGGATCGTTTTCGCGAATCTATTGATGCCCTTACCCGCTGGCGAGAAATATCAGAAGAAGAAAATGAGATGATTTTCCTCTTGCTGGTAAACGGTCATTACAATCTTGAAGAGTTTGCGATAGCTATTCCTTTTTTGACTCAGCACATGGACATGCTTGCTGCACAAGGCAAGCCAATCGCCAGAAATATCTACAGCCTGATGTTTCAGATGCAGGTTGAGCTTGAGGATTATCCGGCCGCTGAATCAGTTGCCAAACAGATGGTCGTCTTATTCGATGAGCCTCAGGATTGGCGTAATCTGGCCGCTGTGTACGGCATGCTGGAAAACGACAAGAACCGTGTAGAGACCCTCGCACTTACCTATCAAAAAGGGTATATGCAGAATGAGGCTGAATACATGAATCTTGCGCAGTCGCTGGCTGGCAGTGATGCGCCTTATCAAGGAGCAAAGATCCTTCAAAAAGGACTGGAGGAAGGCATAGTTGAAGAGAAGGTCGAAAATCTTGAACGCCTCACACAAATGTATCTAATGGCCAGTGAATATGAAATGGCACTGGAGCCTGCGCGGAAAGCGGCTGAAATGGCTGAGAGTGGCGATGCGTATGACTACCTGGGCTATATTTACGTCATGTTGCATGATTATAAAAGCGCAGCGGATGCAATTAAAACGGCTGTGCAACGTGGTGGTTTGAAAGATGCAGGCGAGACGCAGCTATTCCTCGCCCGTGCTCTGCTGGAAATTGAAGATTATGCCGGTGCTGCAACCGCCGCACAGGAATCTCAGAGACTGGGTAACAACGGTGCGCGACAGTACATCACCCATATTGAACGGCAGCGTGAATGGCGTGCAAATCTGGATAGAAGAAAAGCTGATGCGATAGATTTTTATCGCTCATAATTGACGAAGCGCTTGAAACGAGCGCATTCTGTCCCCATAAAGAACCCGGGCACTTTGCAGATACTGCTTAAGTCCCCGGGTTTTTTATTGAACAAATTTTAGAGGTTGTGTTGATGACTACAGAGACTAAGAAAGAAACTCGCGGTTTTGAAACTGAGGCCAAACAACTGCTTCATCTGATGATCCATTCCCTCTACAGTAATAAAGAAGTGTTTCTGCGTGAGCTGATTTCAAATGCCTCCGACGCTGCAGATAAGCTGCGTTTTGAAGCTCTTTCCAAACCAGAAATATATGAGAACGACTCAGAGCTGAAAGTGCAGATCGATTTTGACAAAGAGGCAGGCACTGTCACTATTTCTGATAACGGTATTGGCATGAACCGGGACGAGGTAATCAGCAACCTTGGTACTATCGCCAGGTCCGGAACAGCGCAATTTCTTAACTCTCTTAGCGGCGATCAGCAAAAAGACGCTCAGTTAATCGGTCAATTCGGAGTAGGTTTCTATTCTGCATTTATTGTCGCATCAGAAGTAGAGGTCCTGACACGGAAAGCCGGCAGTTCACCCTCTGAAGGAACCCGCTGGGTATCCGCAGGTGAAGCAGATTACACAATCGAAGCAATTGAAAAATCCACTCGCGGTACCATCGTGATCTTGCATTTGCGGGCTGATGAAAAGGAATTTGCTGAAAGTTATAGACTGAAACATATCGTCAAAAAATACGCTGATCATATTGCGATTCCTGTATTGATGGCTAAGCAGAGCACTGGCGCTGCAGACAATGCTGAACAGGACGCGTTAGCAGAACCCGTCTATGAAGCAGTCAATGCCGCGCAGGCATTGTGGACGCGCCCCCGTACTGACATTAAAGACGAGGAATACAAAGAATTCTATAAACACGTGTCTCATGACTTCCAGGATCCACTTAGCTGGAGTCACAACAAAGTCGAAGGCAAACTCGAATACACCGGTCTGCTGTATATCCCGTCTAAAGCCCCCTTTGATCTTTGGAATCGTGATGGTGCCCGCGGTTTGAAGTTGTATGTGCAACGGGTGTTTATCATGGATGAGGCAGAACAATTCATGCCTTTGTATCTGCGCTTCATTAAAGGCATTGTGGATTCCAATGATATTTCTTTGAATGTATCCAGAGAGATTCTGCAGAAAGATCCTGTGGTCGATTCGATGCGCAGCGCGCTGACAAAACGCGCCTTGGATATGATTGCCAAACTTAAGAAGAACGACAAGGAAAAATATGCAGGTTTTTGGAAAGAATTTGGCCAGGTGCTGAAAGAGGGGCCTGCTGAAGATTTTACTAATCGAGAAAATGTCGCCAAACTATTATTGTTTGCGTCTACTGAATCCAGTGGCAGTGAACAGGATCAGAACCTTGAAGACTATGTATCACGCATGAAGCCGGAGCAGGAAAAAATCTACTACCTGGTTGCAGATTCATATAAGGCAGCAAAGAACAGCCCGCATTTGGAAATATTCCGCAAAAAAGGTATCGAAGTAGTGCTTATGTCTGATCGCATTGACGAATGGCTGATGAGTCACCTGCACGAGTTTGATGGCAAACAACTTCAGGATGTCAGTCGCGGTTCCCTTGATCTTGGCAAACTTGAAGATCAGGAAGAAAAGAAAGAGCACGAGGAGGTAGAGAAGAAATTCGAGTCACTGGTTGAGCGTATCAAGACCAGTCTTGGCGACCAGGTTCAGCAGGTTCGCGTTACCCATCGGCTGACTGGATCACCAGCCTGCCTGGTCATCAATGAAGATGAGATGGGCGCTCAGATGCGTCGGATTATGGAAGCATCTGGTCAGGCAGTACCGGAGACCAAGCCTAACTTTGAAATCAATCCATCACATCCATTGATGATGAAGCTTGATACTGAGCAGGATGAAGATCGGTTTGCTGATCTGGTTTCGGTATTGTTTGATCAGGCCAGTCTGGCAGAAGGTCGTATGCTGGATGACCCTGCCAGCTTCACTCAGCGGCTGAACAAGTTACTGCTCGAGTTGTGCGATTAGCAGAGAATAATGGGGACAGGGTGATAACACCTTGCCCCCTGTTTTCCACAACATCCGCTCCTACATCTGCTCCAGCGTTTCAATACCCAACAGCGATAAACCTCTGTTTAAGGTTTCCGCGGTCAGTTGCGCAAGTGCCAGCCTGCTGGCACGCTCGCTGTCAGCGGCCTTCAGTATCGGGCAGAATTCATAGAAACGCATGAATGTGCCAGCCAGTTCATACAAATATTGGCACAGGTAATTTGGATAACACTCAGTAGCAACCACCTGAACGGTTTCTGGAAACTGCAGAATCTTTAATACCAGTGCGCGTTCTTCTGCTGCACTTATCTTGATCTGTGCAGGAAACACCGTACCATTCTCTGCCGCGTGCTCCAGTCTGCCTTCGGAGCTGCTCTCTGCGACACTCCTGCGCAGAATACTTTTGATACGGGCATAAGCATAAAGCATATAGGGCGCGGTATTTCCTTCAAAGGACAGCATACTGGACCAGTCAAACACATAATCGCTGGTGCGGTTTTTAGACAGCTCTGAGTACTTAACTGCAGCAATGCCCACTTTGTCGGCGATAGCCTGTCGTTGTGTTTCGATAAGCTCGGGATTCTTCTCAGTAACCAGATCAAATGCCCGTTTGATAGCTTCAGTCAACAGATCCTTGAGTTTTACGGTATCACCACTGCGGGTCCTGAACGGCCTGCCATCTTCGCCCATCATGGTGCCGTAGGCCAGATGTTCCAGTTGACATCCGTCACTTACAAATCCGGCTTTACGGGCAATTGCGAAAATCTGTTGAAAATGCAGACTCTGGCGGGCATCAACTACGTACAGGATGCGATCAGCCGCCAGCGCCTGGCTGCGGAAGCGCAGGGCAGCCAGGTCGGTACTGGCATAGAGGTAGCCACCATCACTCTTCTGCACAATGGCAGGCAGGGGAGAGCCTTCTTTGCCAGTAAACTCTGGCAGGAACACACATTTTGCACCTTCGGAAACGGTCAGCAGACCTTTTTCATCGAGTTTATTTATAATGTCAGCCAATTCATTGTTATAGAAACTTTCAGGGCGCAGATCTGCGCGCGTCAAACTGACATTAAGCAATTCATAAACCTCCTCACAATGGTGCAGCGACTCATCGATAAACTGCTGCCAGACCTGCAGGCAGCGCCCATCTCCCTGTTGCAACCGCACTACATAGGATCTGGCGGTTTCAGCAAATTGAGGTTCTTTGTCGAAGCGCTCCTTGGCGGTTCGGTAAAAGGCTTCCAGATCGGCCAGTTGGCGGGGTAACTCCTCTCCGGATGTCGTCATCGACTCCATATGAGCGATCAACATACCGAACTGAGTGCCCCAGTCACCTACATGGTTCTGTCTTATGACGGTTTGTCCGGATGCCTCCAACACACGCACAATACAGTCACCGATAATAGTGCCGCGCAGATGCCCAACATGCATTTCCTTGGCCAGATTAGGGCTGGAATAATCGACTACTACTCGAACAGCCGGGCTATCTGTATCTGTCATTATTTCCGGCTTTTCTATAAACACAGCAGCTCTCTGTGACAAGACCTTGTCATTCAGCACCAGGTTGATGAATCCTGGACCTGCAACCTCTGCCCGCGCGAGCAAAGGTTCCGTTCCCACGCCTGATAACTGCGGACGATTGATCAGTTCATCAACCACTTTTTGAGCCATCTCTCTGGGATTGGTTTTCACCTGCCTGGCAATAGCCATGACACCATTGGCCTGATAATCCCCGAACTCCGGTCTGGAAGCATAAATAACCTGAGCACGACATTCTGCAATGCCTGTTACCCGGCTGATTGCCTCGCTGACACTTCGCTCCAGAGTCTGCCTGATCGTTAACATCGAGTCTTTCCCATTGATCCTGTTTAAATTGCCTGCGCACGGCTGCGCGACCGCGAATTGTACACTATTCACCGGGATTGCTGTTTAGCATAAGCGCTGTGCTTGCTATATAATCGCCGACTTTTCCGGCGAATTTCCGGGTATTATGTGAATCGCGCTCTGAGTGCGTTTTTTATCCACCAATCTCAATGACAGCAGAATCGCTATGACCGCAGACAACAAAGGGGTACAACTGCTGGAAGTGTCTGAGGATTCCGCCGATCAGCGAATCGATAACTATTTGACCAGTCGCCTGAAAGGCGTTCCTCGCTCGCATCTGTACCGCCTGATACGTAAAGGCGAAATTCGTGTCAATAAAAAACGAGTCAAACCTGAGACTCGCTTAAAAACGGGTGATATTGTCCGCATTGCACCAGTTCGCGTGAGTGTTGCCGAAATGCCTGCCGCACCAGGAAATTCGTTGATAGCATTAATCAAGCAGAGCATTCTTTTTGAAAATGAGCAGGTGATGGTGATCAATAAACCGCAGGGCCTTGCGGTGCATGCAGGCTCTGGGGTCCGACAGGGGCTTATCGAAGCCTTGCGTTATATCTATCAGGACCAGCCCTTTCTGGAGTTAGTACATCGCTTGGATAAAGATACATCAGGTTGCATTCTTATTGCCAAAAATTCTAAAACACTCAAGCACCTGCAGCAGGAAATTAAAGCAAAAGAACTTCAAAAAACCTACTACGCTCTGGTTCATGGCGCATGGCCGGAGAGCCTGCAATCCATTGATGCACCCTTGCTGAAAAAATCTGCAGAATCCGGCAGCGGGGTGGTGACCGTGGACACCGAGGGTAAGGCATCGCTTACCCATTTTGCTGTATTACAACGGTTCTGGGGTGCCACTCTTGTTCAGGCTATGCCAATTACTGGTCGCACCCATCAGATCCGCGTCCATTGTCAGTATGCCGGTCATCCGATTGTGGGTGATAATAAATATACCCCGCATACCGCTAATTCCTTAAGTGCAACGAGATCTCTCTGCCTGCATGCCGCCGGACTGAATTTCACTTTACCTGATTCAAAAAAGCATTTTAAAGTTGAAGCGCCGCTTGGAAACAATATGGCAGCGATAATAAGTCGGCTTGAACCCGCTTAACATTGCATTAAGTTGTCATTTTTTTTGACAGAAAGGCTTACTAAGCCTATTATTGCGCGCCTATGACAGACACCCTCGTTCCAGACCACGTAGATGCGCGTAAAATATTTACTAAAGACGCGATAATAACTGGCATTTTACCCGTGCATAAACTGCATCGGTTGACTCAAAATCTGAGTAACAGCGAAGGCGTAGTGCGGGCAGAATTGCATTTTACGACCGATGAAGCCCGGCGTCGTATTGTGTCTGGTGTCGTGAAGGCAGACGTAAATGCGGTATGCCAGCGGTGTCTGGAGGCTTTAAGTATAAGCCTGGAAGATACCTTAAATCTGGCTATAGTAGAGACTGAAGACCATATACGCAGGTTGCCTGCGGAGCTTGATCCCTGGCAGTGCACAGATGCATTATTGAACCTGTCGGATATCATTGAAGAACAATTGATTCTCTGCATGCCGCTGGTGAGTTATCACCCGGAAGGGCAATGTACAGGAGTTGCCGATTCAATTAGAGCTCAACGCTTTAGTGCCGAAAATCAGCCTCCTGCGGACAGCCATTTAACAGGTGGCCCTTTCGCCGTGTTGCAGAACCTGAAAAAAAAGCAGGATTAATTCGCATAGTTTAGTTTTATCACTAGTTTTTAAAATGATTTAAATAAGGAGTGCCCGCATGGCTGTTCAACAGGTTAAAGTATCGCGCGCCAGGCGCGACAAGCGACGCAGTCACGATGCGTTGACCGCAACGACTCTGTCAACTGACAAAACAAGCGGCGAAGTACATCGTCGCCATCACGTCACTGCCGACGGATTCTACAAAGGCAAAAAAGTTCTCGATCTCGGCGAAGAATAGATTTGTCGGGTATCAGGTGCATAGCAGTGGATGCAATGGGAGGGGACTTCGGCCCCTCCGTCGCTGCTCCCGCTGCCGTGTCCGTACTCGCGCAGCAGCCTGATTTGCAAATCTTGCTGATCGGCGATGAGCACGAGATTAAGTCACATCTGCAATCCGCATCAAAAAGTAATCTTTCCCGTATCGAAATACTGCATACGCCGGACAAGTTAAGCAATCTGATCAAACCTGAAAATGCGCTGCGTGGACATAAAAACTCCTCCATGTATCTGGCTGTAGATCAGGTTCGTCAAAAATACGCACAAGCGTGTGTCAGTGCTGGTAATACCGGTGCCTTAATGCTGATAGGACGGCATCTGCTGAAGACTATACCGGGCATAATCAGACCCGCCATGCTCGCTGGCATACCAACGCCAAATGTGGATCGGCAGGCTTTTCTGCTCGATGTTGGTGCGCACATCAACAGTACGGCTGAAGAGTTGATTCAGTTTGCGATGATGGGCGCCGTTCTGGCATCTACCGAGCTGGGAAAGTTGCCAAGAGTAGGTTTGTTGAATATAGGTTCGGAAGAATATAAAGGCACCGAACACATTAAAGAAGCCGGTCTGGCCATGGAAAAACTCGACGAGCTGAACTATATAGGTTTTATCGAAGCAAACCGGATTTATGCCGGTGACGCTGATGTTATTGTCTGCGACGGATTCACTGGTAATGTGACAATCAAGACCAGTGCCGGCGTGGTAAACCTTATTCAAGAGCTGCTGCGGCAGACAATCATGAGCAACCCATGGAATCGTCTGCTCGGATTACTGGCAAAACCATTGCTGAGAAGTCTGCAACAGTCCATGGATCCTGCCCGCTTTAACGGCGCCAGCATCCTTGGCTTACAAGGCATTGTAATAAAAAGTCATGGCAATGCCGGGCTAAGCGGATTCACATCGGCTATACAACAAGCCGACCGCGAAATTACTGCCCGCGTTCATGAACGAATTTCAGCACACATTGCCAATTATAAGAGAGACTTCTGACAATGCACAAAATTGGATTTGTTTTCCCAGGGCAGGGCTCCCAGAAGCTCGGAATGCTTGCTCAGCTTGCCACCGAACATGCAGTAATCCTCGATACGTTCAATGAAGCTTCCGCAGCACTTGGTGCTTGCTCGGGAAAATCCCAGGATCTGTGGGCGATTACCCAGACTGACCAGGATAAGCTGGATCAGACGCATATTACCCAACCGGCCTTGCTTGCTGCGTCAGTAGCTATCTGGCGTTTGTGGCATCAACTGGGTGGCAGCAGTCCCGAACTGTTGGCGGGACACAGTCTGGGTGAATACTCAGCACTGGTTTGTGCCGGCATTCTTGATTTTTCCGATGCGGTGCAACTGGTATATAAACGCGGTCAGTACATGCAGGAAGCAGTGCCAGCCGGCACTGGTGCGATGGCAGCAATCCTTGGGCTGGATGAACATATTATCAGCGACTTATGCCAACAGGCCGCGCAGGACGGTATCGTCTCAGCCGCCAATATCAATGCGCCAGGACAGACCGTGATAGCAGGCAGCAAAGAAGCTGTTGACCGAGCCATCAGCGCCTGTAAGGAAGCAGGGGCCAAACGGGCTCTGCCTTTGAATGTCAGTGTGCCATCGCATTGCGCTCTGATGCTTCCTGCCGCCGAGCGCCTGCGTAAGGACTTGCAGAATGTCACGTTCAACACGCCGCTTCTGTCTGTCGTGCAGAATATAAATGGCAAAGTTGCCCAAACTCCCGATGAGATCAAAAACAATCTGCTTAAACAGCTTTATATGCCGGTGCAATGGGTCAGTTCCATTCACACCATGCGCGACGCTGGCGTTGAGCGGATAGTAGAATGTGGTCCTGGTAAAGTGCTGGGGGGCCTGATCAAACGTATTCAGCCTGATATTGCATGCTTTAGCAGTGAAGACAGCCAGAATCTGGACCTCGCTCTGGCAGGCACCAGCGACTCAGTATAAATAAATAAAAGAGCGAAGGAGTAATCTGGATGAGTATTGCGGGAAAAGTAGCATTAGTGACTGGCGCCAGTCGAGGAATTGGCAAAGCGATAGCAACCGAACTGGGACAGCATGGCGCTATCGTAATTGGCACAGCCACAACAGAAAGCGGAGCAGAAGCGATTTCTGCCTATCTTGCAGAATTGGGCATGAAAGGGGGAGGTTATCAGCTCGATGTTGCATCAAAAGATTCGGTAGAACAGCTGCTGAGCGCTCTGGCTGTCGATTTCGAGATGCCACTTATACTGGTTAACAATGCCGGAATCACCAAAGATAATCTGCTGCTGAGAATGAAAGAAGAGGAGTGGGGTGATGTTATCAATACCAATCTGACTTCTCTTTACCGTCTTTGTAAAGCCTGTTTGAAACCCATGACCAAGGCGCGCTGGGGCAGGATTATAAGTATTAGCTCGGTGGTGGCATCCAGTGGTAACCCAGGGCAAACCAATTACGCTGCATCAAAAGCTGCAATTGAAGGGTTTTCACGTTCACTGGCCATCGAAATAGGCTCACGTGGTATCACTGTAAATTGTATTGCTCCAGGTTTTATTGATACCGATATGACCAGAGCGCTGGCTGAAAAGCAGATCGAAACATTGTTAAGTCATATCCCATTGAGTCGCTTCGGCAAAGCAGAGGAAGTGGCTGCAGTGGCGGGCTTTCTGGCTTCGGAATCAGGCGCGTATATCACTGGTGAAACTATCCATGTGAACGGTGGAATGTACATGTCTTAAGGCAGTTGAAGATAGCGCCAAAGCTGGACACTGGTTTTGTTCGGGTTTTCTTTAGGAATTATTTTCGAGTTTAAGATTACAACCGGTAGAAAATAGATGTAAACTTGCGTTTTGGGTTAGCAAGGTTGATTAAAAAATAACCAATTGACCAGAGATTTATAAAATTTTGCGTATTTTAGGAGCTAATAATAGTATGAGTAGCATTGAAGATCGCGTTAAGAAAATTGTCTGCGAACAGCTTGGTGTTAAAGAAGAGGATGTAAAACCCTCCTCCTCATTTGTAGAAGATTTAGGCGCTGATTCTTTGGATACTGTGGAATTGGTTATGGCTCTGGAAGAAGAGTTCGAAACTGAGATTCCTGATGAAGAAGCTGAAAAGATCACTACGGTTCAATTAGCCTGTGATTACATCAACAAAAACCTCTAAGAAAATTCCAATTTAGTGAAAAGAAGCTACTCCAGGTCTTGCCCGGAGTAGCTTTTGTTTTTGTGATCTTGAATAAGAAATCTTTGATTTTGCTGATGCGGATTTCAGGAGAGTGCTTTGAACGGTAGACGTGTGGTTATAACCGGATTAGGACTGGTGACGCCTCTTGGCAATGACGTGGAGACATCATGGTCAGCGCTGAAAGAAGGTAAGAGTGGCATTAATCTTATCGAGCATTTTGACACTACTGATTTCAGTACTCGAATCGGCGGTTCAATCAAAAATTTTGACAGCGATATTTATCTACCAGCCAAAGATGCACGTCGCATGGATGTGTTTATTCAATACGGTCTGGCTGCAGGTACGCAGGCCATGACTGACTCTGGCCTCGACTCCAATTTTGATCCTGAACGCTTTGGCGTTGCTGTCGGCTCAGGCATTGGTGGCATCACCTCGATAGAAGACAGCTCTGCATTAATTCGCAATGGCAGTTATCGCAAGGTTTCACCTTTTTTTGTGCCTGGATCAATCATTAACATGATCAGCGGTACATTGTCGATTCGATATAATCTGCAAGGCCCAAACATAGCTATCACTACGGCATGTACTACCGGTACCCATAATATCGGTGTTGCCGCTAATATGATTTCCAATAATCAGGCCGACATCATGCTGGCCGGCGGTTCGGAGATGGCTACTTCGCCTTTAGGCCTTGGTGGTTTTTGCGCGGCACGAGCGCTGTCTACCCGCAATGATGAGCCAACCCGCGCCAGTCGCCCCTGGGATCGTGATCGCGATGGCTTCGTGCTCAGCGATGGTGCCGGCATTTTAATTCTCGAAGAATATGAGCATGCCCGTAAACGAGGAGCACAGATCTACGCAGAACTGGTTGGTTTTGGCATGAGTGGCGATGCATTCCACATGACCTCACCTTCAGAATGTGGCAGAGGTGCAACTTTGTGTATGCGCAATGCACTGCGCAGTGCCTCTATTGATATATCAGAAGTTGATTATATTAATGCACATGGCACCTCAACTCAGGCTGGTGATATTGCCGAAACTCAAGCAATAAAAGCCCTGTTTGGAAATTATGCAAAAAGTATTGCGGTCAGTTCGACCAAATCAATGATTGGACATTTACTTGGCGCTGCCGGTGCGGTTGAAGCTATCGTGAGCGTGCTGTCAATCAGAGATCAAATATTGACGCCGACTATCAATCTTGAGAATCCCGATGAAGGTTGTGATCTGGATTATGTGCCTGGTCATAGTCGTGAGCAAAAAGTAAATATTGCTTTGAGCAACTCCTTTGGCTTCGGTGGTACTAATGGCAGTCTCGTGTTCAAACGCATGAGCTGATTAAATCGCACCCTCTTAGGTCTGCTGATATGTGGATTAACGGACAGCCTGGTGAGAGCATCGCAGCAACTGACCGTGGACTGCACTACGGCGATGGCTTGTTCGAAACGCTTCTTATCCAGAAGGGGCGGGCCATACTTCTGGATCAACATCTGCACAGACTACAACAGGGCTGCGCAGTTCTTGGTCTGGATTACCCGCTGTCACTGAATGAAGAAATTCAACAGTTTCTAGACAGCAAACAGGCGACAGACGCGGTATTAAAGATAATTCTTTCCCGCGGCTCCGGCGGCCGCGGTTATAAACCCCCAGCCCTGCCTGATCCTGTCCGAATACTCCAGTTACATCCGCTGCCAGCCAATATTGCTCGTAATGCAGAGCGGGGAATCAGCGTCATTTTGTGTCAGCATCCGGTTTCAACCAACTCCCGGCTCGCAGGTCTGAAACACCTCAACAGGCTGGATCAAGTTCTGGCCAGCATGGAGTTGCCGGAGGGTATTGATGAAGGATTAATGCTCGATGATTCGGGTATATTGATCGAAGGTACCCGCAGCAATATATTTCTAGTACTAGCCGACAGACTTTACACCCCGGACTTAAGTCGGGCAGGGGTGGCGGGTATAATGCGCTCATGGTTAATCGAACGATTTGCCGCGCAGCAGATTGATGTTCAGATCAGCCGTATTTCCAATGCGCAGTTGGGGGAAATATCAGAAATGTTTATCTGTAACAGCGTGTTTGGAATATGGCCGGTTACGCAAATGGTGCTGGCAGATAAAACAGTCGACCTGCATAGCGGCCCAATTACCCGACAGGCTCAACAATACCTGCATGAAATTTACCATGATGAGTAGATCTTTTGTTTTCAAGCTTGGATCTGTGCTGCTGTTGCTTGCTGCAGCCGGCACCTCACTTGCGTTTCATGCCTTCAGAAATTACCTGCACGATCCTATGCCACTGCAGGAACCCGTGCTGATAACTGTAATGCCTGGCAGTTCGTTGCGACAGGTGACCAATAATTTAAGTCAACGGGATCTGCTGCCCTTAGCTGACGCCCTGGTTTTATGGGCCAGGTATAAAGGCCTGGCAGGTTCTATTAAAACCGGTGAGTATGAACTTCGGCCTGGTCTGTCTCCGGAAGGTTTGCTGGCTCTGTTGGTATCAGGTCGCAACAAACAATATCCACTCACCGTAGTGGAAGGCTGGACATTCAGGCAGGCACTTGAAGCGGTCTGGGCCAGCGATAAAATTGATGTGAAACTGCGCGATGCCAGCGACGAAGAAATCGCTGCAGTACTTGGCGACAATATCCCTTTTCTGGAAGGGTCTATATTTCCTGACACTTATTTTTATACCGCCGGCACCACTGATATCGCGATTCTGTCCCGAGCCAGGCAGAGACTGGAAAATATACTTGCCGAAGAATGGCAGAACCGCCTGGGCGGCTTACCTTACCAGGATTTAAATGAAGCATTGGTGATGGCCTCCGTGATTGAAAAAGAATCAGGAATGCTGGCAGAAAAACAACGTATAGCTGGCGTCTTTATCAGAAGACTGGAAACAGGGATGCGTCTGCAATCGGATCCTACCGTTATTTACGGAGCAGGTGCCGATTACACCGGGGTTATCCGCAGAAGCGATTTGGATACTGAAACACCTTGGAATACTTACCGGATTTCCGGTCTGCCGCCAACTCCGATAGCACTGGTCAGCAGAACATCGATTCGCGCCAGCCTGCAGCCTGAAGATGGCTCGTATCTTTATTTTGTTGCCAGCGGCAATGGCGGCCACTATTTCTCCACTACCCTGGAAGAGCATAATGCTGCGGTACAACGTTATCGCAGCACTCTTTCACCGGACTCAAGGGACAGTGACCTGAACAGCGACATCAACATCAACTGAACACCTACCATACAGGCAAGATGACAGATGCAGGATCGACAAGCTGGATTTATCACCATAGAAGGAATCGAAGGTGTCGGCAAAAGTACCAACATCGAGTTCATTACCCGTTGTCTGGATGAGTTCGGCGTCGACTGGACAATAACACGTGAACCAGGTGGCACCGTGCTTGCTGAATTAATCCGCAAACTGCTGCTTGATCAGCATACTGAACCGATGGCTGAAATGGCTGAACTACTGCTGATTTTTGCAGCTCGCGCACAGCATCTGGCACAGGTGATTAATCCTGCTCTGGCAGCCGGACGCTGGGTTGTCAGCGACAGGTTCACCGATGCGACCTATGCTTATCAGGGAGGAGGCCGGGGACTGAACAGTGATACCATTGCCCAGCTTGAAACACTGGTACAGGGTGAACTCAGGCCAGATCTGACTTTTATCCTCGATCTGGATCCGGAGATTGGACTGACTAGAGCGAGACAGCGCGCCACTTTGGATCGCTTTGAGCTTGAGAAAATCAGCTTCTTTGAACGCGTCAGACACACTTACCTGGAGCGGGCTGCCGCGGAGCCGCGCCGCTGCAAAGTGATAGATGCATCAAACTCTCTGGAGTTGGTGCAACGGGATATTTTCAATCATTTGAATAACTATTGTGAACGTTAATTTACCAACAGCTGAGCAGAGCGCACAGGCTTACCCCTGGCAGCAAGATGTCTGGCAATCGCTGACCAGCCGCCTGGCTCTGGGCAAACTTGCGCATGCTTATCTGCTGGCTGGCGAGTCCGGCATTGGTAAAACCGATTTCGCCCGTGCATTTGCGCATTATCTGCTCTGCCATGAGCGCTCCGCGAGCGCTGCATGTGGTCGATGTAAAGCCTGTTTGCTCGCTGCTGGGGGTAATCATCCCGATCTGTTTATTGCACAGGCCGAGGAGGGCTCCGCGGTAATCAAAATTGAACAGATCAGATTACTGGGCCGCTTTGTGCAGCAGACCGCCCACTTCTCCAGCAGCCGGGTAATCATTCTGTCACCTGCGGAAGCACTGGGGCCCGCCTCTGCAAACGCGCTGCTCAAAGTCCTTGAAGAACCTCCGGCTGAAACCTGGTTCCTGGTATTGTCGCATCAGCCTGGTCTGTTAATGCCGACCATCAAAAGTCGTTGCCAGCTGCAACCAATGCCATGTCCTACATACCAACAGGGACACTCCTGGCTGCAATCTCAGAGTCCACAAAGTTCAGCAGAAGATCTTAATGCCGCCCTGGCTATCAGCAAAAACCGACCCCTGGCTGCAAGATATGCGCTTCAGCAAAATCTGCCTGAGGAAAGAAGAAATCTTTTAGCCGGTCTTGCTCAACTGTTGAACACACAATTGCTGCCGATAGAATTGGCTAAACGTTATGAAAAAGCTGACCGGATACAAATACTAACGATGATGCAGAACAGCCTGGTCAGCCTTATCCGCTATCAATCCAGTGCTGATCTCCGGTACCTGCATGATGTTGAGCTGCATACACTGACAAAACTGGGACATATAAATCCCTCCGCGGGCCGCCATCAAAGTAAAATCCTGCATAGGCTTTACATAAAGACAAATGATGCGATCATGAAGCTTAGAAGCTCTTCCAATCCGAACCCGTTACTGATTCTCGAAAACTGTTTTATCGAATGGCAAAGAGTAATAAGCACAGACACACAATCGGAGAATCAATGTCTTTCGCTGACAAGCTGAATCTGCAAGAGAAACCTTTGCGCCCGAATGGGCACGGAATCCTGTCTCTCACTATAAGAGATAAAGCAGTTTTATACGCCGCCTACATGCCTTTTATCAAAAATGGCGGTTTGTTCATTCCAACCAATAAAGTATTTGCAGCAGGCGATGAAGTGTTCATGTTACTCGCGCTTATGGATGAGTCGGAAAAGATACCAATTGCAGGCACCGTGGTGTGGGTAACTCCACCAGGCGCGCAGGGCAACAGGGCGGCAGGCATTGGTGTGCAGTTTAATGACGCGGATGGTCTGGCGCGCAGCAAAATAGAAACGGCATTGGCCGGTCAACTGAATTCAGACAAACAGACACATACGCTGTAAATAACTCGCGTTCTTGTTTTATATTGGAGCTTAACGATATGACACCTTTTCTTTACACCACAATTTCAAAGAGTTTGATAAAAGCTGTTTTAATGCTGGTGGCCGCATTTGCACTTGCTGCGTGCAGCGATGATACGGTTTATGGTCAGAACGCAGCTACCGAGACCACGCTGAAACTGGATGTGTATAAGAGCCCCACCTGCGGATGCTGCCAGTTCTGGATTGACCATGCCGAGGAAGCGGGCATTGAGAGCAGCATTCATCATCCGGAGGATCTGACCCTGGTAAAACTGCAACGTGGCATTGATTTTCAGTATCACTCCTGCCACACCTCGGTGTCTCAGGATGGCTATGTTTTTGAAGGACATATGCCGGCTAAGCTGATCAAGCAGTTTTTAGCTGAAATTCCTGCTAATGCAATAGGTTTGGCGGTTCCAGGCATGCCGGTTGGCAGCCCTGGCATGGAGGTCGGCAGTCAGTTTGCGCCCTATGATGTGGTGTTATTGCATAAAGATGGCAGCAGCTCACTGTATCATCGCGTTGAAACAGCGGCAGAACAGTACTAAGGTTGGTACAAATCGGCGTAGTTAACTTGCAGGCGGCCAATCAAGTGAGCAACTCATCCACTGCGCAGGCTATCGCCAACGCCGCAGTCAAGCCCGGTGACTCGATACCGAACAGCTGAACCAACCCAGGCAGGCCCTGATTCGATTCATCCCGAATGACAAAATCTGTGAACCCGCCATCAGGCGCCTGCAGTTTCGGGCGCATCCCAGCATAGTCCGCGTGCAGATCCGCTGGCTTCAAGCCAGGAAAATAACGCTGAATGGCATTGCAGAAGACTTGCCGTTTGTCACTATCCACCTGGTAATCAAGCGTATGGGTATATTCGACATCCGGACCAAAACGTACTTGTCCTGACATATCCAGCGTGGCATGGATACCAAGACCCTGTTGATTCTTTTCAGGTAAAGGGTAAATGAGGTGTGAAAACGGTGATTTGCCGCGCAAACTGAAATAGCTGCCCTTGCACAAGTACAAAGGCGGGATAGACGCTGCATCCAGACCCGTAATACCCGCTGCCAATGTCTGCGCATGCAGACCGGCGCTGTTTATCAACTGCCTGCAGGTGAACTGATACGTCTCCTGCCGCCCTGGAGCGCCGCACAGAGCCGTTACCAGAAAACCTGATGTCCGTGGCTCAACTGCGACGATACGGCTGTAAGCAGCGAAACAGGCGCCGTTGGACTCAGCCTGACGCAACAGCATTTGCATAAATGCATGACTGTCCAGGATTCCAGAATCGGGGGAGAACAAGGCATGACTGGCTGCCACCTGCGGTTCAACGCGCTGCAGAGCGTGCTTATCGACATAGACCACGTTATCCACGCCGTTGCGATGGGCATTCTCAAGCAGAGCCTGTAATTGCGGGAGTCCATCTTCACCGGCAACAATATATTTGCCAAGGCGCTTATGCGGCACATCGTATTGAACGCAGAAGCGGTATAAAAGCTCCCGACCTTCGACGCAATATTTCGCCTTCAGACTGCCGGGTGGGTAATACAATCCAGCATGAATAACTTCGCTGTTCCGGCTGCTGGTTTCCTGTCCTGGGGAGCCATGCTGCTCCAGCAGTAGAATATCTCCAGCAGCTGATCTGCTCAGGGACAGCTGTCGGGTGATGGCCAGTCCCACCACCCCGGCGCCTGCCACGCAGGTATCAAAATGATCCACGTCATCATTCCTGTTGCTGTGTCATCGGTTTAGCAGTCTTAGAAAGCAGACGCACCGCCGACACTTCGTGGATCGGAACTGGCCTCCAGCGTATCACCGACAACTTTGATTGAATTGGCGTCGCCGATGCCAAAGCCACTCGGCCGCAAGTCACTGTGCCCCATAGCTTTCAGACGTTCAATCACCTCAGCACTGAATGCCCCGGTTTCATGACGAATCTGATCGGGCAGCCACTGATGATGGAAGCGGGGGCTGGCAACCGCTTCTTCGACACTCATTTGATGATCAAGTACATTCAGAACCACCTGGAATACGGTATTGATGATCGTCGATCCACCCGGTGAACCCGTCACCAGAACAGGCACGCCATCACGGGTCACAATGGTAGGAGTCATCGAACTGAGCATACGCTTGCCGGGTTCGATCTTATTGGCTTCTTCGCCAATCAGACCATAAGCGTTTGGAACATTCGCCTTGGCCGAGAAATCATCCATTTCATTATTGAGCAGGAATCCTGCACCCGGCACAACAATCTTATTGCCATAGCTCAGATTCAAGGTAGTAGTCACTGAAACTGCAATGCCTGCGCCATCCATCACCGAGTAATGCGTCGTTTCGGTGCTTTCAGCCGGCCAGCTGCCGGCAGAAATTTCCGCGCTGCGTGAGGCCTTGTCAGGATTAAAACTCTCAAAGCGTTCGCGGGCATAGGCTTTAGAAATCAATTTCTCGAGTGGTACCGGATAAAAATCCGAATCCCCCAGATGTCTGGCTCGGTCGGCATAGGCACGACGCTGTGCCTCAACCATCAGGTGCACTGTCTCTGCAGAGCCTTTACCAAGACTGGCAATATCATAAGGTTCCAGCATATTTAGCATCTGCACAACCAGCACACCGCCGGAAGAGGGAGGAGGCATGGACCAGATGTCGTAGCCACGATAGGTGCCATGAATCGGGGTGCGCCAAACAGGCATATAACTGGTCAGATCTTCATGTGAAATCAAGCCCGCGTTGCGTTGCATTTCCGCAACGATCAAATCTGCAGTTTTGCCTTTATAAAAACCGTCACGCCCGTTAGCCGATATCAGTTTCAAGGTCTCTGCGAGATCCGTCTGTATCCAGCGATCACCTTCCTGATAAGCCTGGCCGTCCTTGCTGAATACCGCCATTGATGCGGGATAACCCTGCATACTGCCGAGTACACGACCGAAATCGCCAGCCAGCTCTTCGTTAAGTACAAAACCTTCAGAGGCCAGACGGATTGCGGGAGCGAGCACAGCTTCTCTGGATAGATTGCCGTAACGCTCCAGTGCATCCAGCAGGCCAGCCACCGAACCAGGAACGCCGGCTGACAGTAGACTGCTTACTGCCAGACCGCGATCAACATCACCATTTTCATCAAGGAACATATCTCTGCTGGCAGTCAGAGGGGCTTTTTCTCTGCCATCCTGGGTAACCACATTGCCATCAGCCAGGCGGATAACCATGAACCCGCCACCGCCGATATTACCGGCAGAGGGATAAGTTACGGCCAGTGCAAAGCCAACTGCTACTGCAGCGTCAACAGCGTTGCCGCCCTGTTGCAGTATTTCGATTCCGACGTCTGAGGCCAGTGCCGAACGTGAGCTGACAACGCCATTTTTACCACTGACGGTGTTGGCCTGTGCAAATGCACATAGCAGAACCACCGAGAGCATGCCTGCCAGCACGCGCTGGGTGAACTTTGACAAAAATAAGACAGAGCCGGATAAGCCGGACATTGGACATTCTCCATGAAGAAATATGATGGGCTCCCAATGCTATCAAAACCAAAGGGTTTAGTAAGCTTTTCATTAGTGTAAAGTAGTGGTCAATTCAGGAATCATTGGCGATTCAGGATAAGGTCCGGAAGAGGATAAGCATCAAGTGACCCATTTTGACTATGATTTATTTGTAATAGGTGCCGGTTCCGGTGGCGTTCGAGCAAGTCGTGTGGCGGCAAGTCTGGGCGCGCGGGTGGCCGTCGCTGAACAGCTCTATCTGGGCGGAACCTGCGTCAATGCGGGCTGTATTCCTAAAAAACTATTCAGCTATGCGGCTCACTATCACAGTGATTTTGCCGATAGTCAGGGTTATGGCTGGCAGTTCAAGGACATGCCGGTGTTCAACTGGGAGCATCTGCGCAATGCGAAGGATGTGGAACTAAGGCGTCTTAATGGAATTTATGGTGGCATGTTGCAGCAGGCAGGGGTTACTGTTTTCGAACAGCGCGCAACCCTGCTGGATCAGCATACGGTTGTAGTTGGAGCGGAAACGCTGCGGGCAAAGAACATCTTAATTGCCACCGGTGGTTGGCCCTTTGTGCCGGAGTTCGAAGGCAGTGAACATGTGATGACCTCGAACGATATTTTTGATCTGAAGAGCTTACCCGATTCTATCCTGATTGTGGGCGCTGGTTATATCGCGGTTGAGTTTGCAGGCATCCTCTCAGGTCTGGGTGTGAAGGCAACACTGGCGCATCGCGGCGATAATTTATTACGCGGTTTTGATCAGGACATTCGCCAATTATTTTGCGGTGAGCTTTCTAAATACAGTGACTTAAGGCTGAATTCAAAAGTTATTTCTATAACGAAAACCGGTCCAGACGAACTTCTGGTCAAGTTTGACCAAGGTGATGAACTGTTGGTCAATGCCGTCTTGTTTGCGACCGGGCGCAATCCGAGCAGTCGCGGGATAGGACTTGAGGAGATCGGGGTGAAATTTGCTCACAACGGAGCAATTGTGGTCGATGAACACTTTCAGACCGAAGTTGAGAATATTTATGCGGTTGGAGATGTTATCGATCGCATGCCGTTGACGCCGGTCGCACTCGCGGAAGGCCAGATTGTTGCTCATCACCTGTTTGGCACTAAGTCCGACTCAATGTGCTATGAAAATATTCCCACTGCCGTTTTCAGTCAGCCCAATATTGGCACGGTAGGTTTGACTGAAGAGCAGGCGCGTTTTGTCTGTGATGATGTGCAGATATTCAAGAGCCGCTTTACGCCTTTGCGTCATACGCTCAGCGGCCGTTTTGAGAAAACCTTCTTAAAAATGGTGGTCGATAAGAAAACCGATAAAATCCTTGGTATTCATATGCTTGGGCCAGATGCTGGAGAAATTATCCAAGGCATGGCGGTAGCGATGAACGCTGGTGCAACCAAAGCACACTTTGATAACACCATCGGCATTCATCCCACCACCGCAGAGGAATTTGTCACCATGCGGACTCCGGAACCGGAGTAAGGGCTGTCACTCCACATAAGGCCGGATTAAGTCGGCAGTCCGTCCGGCACCCGGTCTATTTTGTAAGCCATGGTGCCAGCGGGTGGATCATACCAGCCAGGATCACCATTAAGCTGGTCCCGCACCTTCACCACCGTAAACATTCCGCCCATTTCCATATTTCCGTATGGGCCCACGCCCATCATCATTGGCAGGGTGTTCACAGGTCCGGCCATATGACCGGATTCAGTATGTTCCTGATGTTCGGCCATGCCATCTTCACCCATGGCCATATAACCGGGCACCAACGCACGAATTTTGCGGGCACTTTCGCGCTGATCGACACCAATCGGGTTAGCTATATTGTGCCCCATTGCATTCATGGTGTGATGCGCCATATGGCAATGAAAGGCCCAGTCTCCTGGCACTGCCGTAAACTCCATATCCCGCGTCTGACCCACGCCAACAATTTCGGTAACTTCTTTGCGCCAGAGATTTTCCGGCAGTCGGCCACCATCTGAACCGGTCACCTCAAATTGGGTTCCATGCAGGTGCATTGGATGATTCCACATGGAGAGATTGCCAATCCTGATCCGAATACGCTCGCCGGTCTGGGCCAGCATATGATCGATATGCGGAAACACTTTGCCATTCATGGTCCATAAGTCGAACTCCTGCATGACCGCTGGATCAGCCCGATAAGTGCCGGGGTGCACTGCCCAGTTGTGCAGCAGAACCACGTAGTCGCGATCTATGGAAGGGCTTACCGGCACCCGTGGGTGAATGATGAACATGCCCATCATGCCCATCGCCATCTGCACCATTTCATCAGCATGCGGGTGATACATATGGGTGCCATGCTGCTGCAGAGTGAACTCATAAACAAAGGTTTCACCGGGCTTGATCGGTGCCTGCGACAGTCCGGTTAAACCATCCATACCACTGGGCAACAGCAATCCATGCCAGTGCATACTGGTATGTTCCCGAAGGCGGTTGGTGACGTAGAGCCGCACACGATCGCCCTCGACGGCTTCAATAGTTGGTCCGGGCGCAATACCGTTATAACCCCAGGCTGTAATTTTCGTGCCTGGCGCAAACTCATGTTCCACTTCTTCGGCGATTAAATGGAACTCTTTAACGCCGTCACGCATACGCCAGGGCAGGGTGCGGCCGTTAGGAGTAATTACGGGGACATATTCGCCAGTTGCAAGCTCAGCGCTACGGCGTGTCTGTGCTGCTGCTTCAGCAGCGTGACTGCGTGACACGGCGCCGGCCAGCGCGGTAGTCACCAGACCGGCTGCACTGCCCAGCAGTAATTCGCGTCGGTTTAGTTTAGTCATGGTGTTGATGCTCCTGTGCTGGTGCTGGAGACGCAGGTTCGGTTACAGGTGCTGCGTCTGAGGGTTCATGTTGTTGATGCGGGTCTGGCTCGGGCTCCGGGTCTGGCTCTGCCTGCTGATGCTCATGGTGTTGGTGCTCGTCAGCTTCCTGCGGCTGTTCTGGTGTTGCTGGCTGGACCGACTCTGCCGGATCTTGGAGTGGGTTATCGAGTGGGTTCTCGAGTGAGTTGTCCAGTGACAGGCCGGCCGCTGCGGCCAGCGCCGAGCGTGCCAGCCAGTAAGATGCCAGAGCATTAGCATGCTCCAGTCTGGCATCGAGCTCTGCCTGCTTTATCTGCAGCAATACAAAAGCATCCGAGAGCATGAAGTTGTACTCCTGCAGGCTCAGTATCAGCATTCTTTCCTGACGAGGAATTATCACTTCCTGTAATTGCTCAAGCTGACGCCGTGCGCTTTGCATAGCGGTCAGGGCGCCCGCTATCTGTGCAGCCACACGGTTGCTGGTCATGGACCGCTCAGCTAATGCGTGGTCAGCAGCTGCGCGGCTACCTGCACGCCGGGCCTGGCCCTGATCAAATAGGGGCAGAGTCAGTTCAAGCCCAAAACCTGTGTTGCGGCTGCCGTCGAATTCCCGTTCCAGTTCAAGGCTGCCGTCCAGACTGTTCCAGCGTGCGAAGCGCTCCGCCATCTCTACACCCTGCTGACTCAGCGCGATGCTCTGTTCGGCAATCCTGAATTCGGGTCGATAAGTCTGCGCTGTCTCCAGTAATTGGTTGAACTCAAAGTTATCTGCAACTGGCAGCTCATTAAGCACTGCCGGTATCTGTAGCTCGGTGTCTGGATCAAGACCCAGACGCTCGTTCAGCGCGTAAACAGCTTGCTGAGCCTCAGCTTCAACTGCCCAGAGCTGGCTCTGCCTGGTCTGTGCTTCGCTGGACAGTTGCAGCTGATTCAATTCACTGATGTTCCCTGCCTCATACATGGCTGTGGCGAGTTCTTCGGAAGCCCGTGCAGCGGCAAGATTGGAGCGGATAATCTCCAACTGGTGCCGACCCGTCAGCGCTGCATAATAATCCTGCAATACGCCGTCCAGCTGTTGATTTACCTGCTGTAAAAGCTGCAGTTGAGCCAGCAGTAATGCATCCTTCGACAATTGCTGACGCAGTGGCCGCGTTAACCAATCGAGGATGCTCTGGCTCAGGCCCAGATCAAGCTGCCAGCGGCCACCCCCTTCAGGGCGTAATGCGGTAATTGAGAAGCCAGGGTTACTTAACAGACTTGCCTGCAACTCACGGGCTTCAGCAATTCCCAGCTCGGCCATAGCGGCTGCAATCATCGGGCTGCCAAGCAGCGCAATCTGCTGTGCCAGCGCTGGCGTTAATGGTTGCTGAAGCAGGGCCTGCATTTCGGAAGGCTCCCGATCAGGTTGCTCTAATCTGGTGAGCGTCGACTCAAGCTGCGGCTGCGCCAGAGACAATTGTCTCTGTATCACAGCGTGATCAGCCACGGGCAGGCTGCTGCATGCCTGCAGCCCTGCCAAAAGCAAAGAAAAAATCCCGATACGCAGGAACATTATAAAACCCTCTGAAGGATGACGCAGTTTCCAGTAGCGCACGTTGAACGCGGTATGGGAAAAAGAAAATCCTTATAAATCAAACAATTATTTTGTAAAAATAAAGTGATTTAAAATCAGGAGAGTTTCGGAGGTCGCTGAGGATTTTCAGGAATACTGCTTATTTCAGCAGCAGCAGAGGAGGGGGAGAAGTTATTCAAAGTTGAAACGATGCCACTGCCTGTTGCATGCAGCGAAAGCTGTTGAATACCGTGACAGCTGCCGTTGCAGTGGTTGCACGGGGTCTCATCAACTGCTGCCGGGGGTTCCGGTAATTCAATTTCGCTGCTCAGGGCAGGCTGTCCATGACAATCCGCGAAGTCGCTGTCAATCGTGGCAGCTGAATGTGCTGTATGCCCTGCATGCATGGCCGGATCATCAGCACGATCGGCAACAATTGGCGCGGCGCCATGGTGTTCGTGCGCAGACGTTTCATGATCTGCCGCGTCGCTGAGGTGCACCGAGGGATGATTGATTAATTCACAGTGCAGCAATGCGCCCGCCAATGATTGCATTGGCAGCCATGAGGCCAGCAGGAATACCAGAAGATGTCGCTTAACATTCATCGCTGCAGTCTCTCACAGCTGCGCGGATTTTGACAAGTTCTGCATTGTTGCAGACCGAAGCTCTTGATGGACCTGCTGCCGCAGCTCTCGCTGGAATGCAGGCAGTGAGAACCTTGTACGGGAATCTTCGAAAGTGTGTTCCCTCATGCCTGTACGGGTGCCTGTGTTGTCAGTGAGTGTGCTGGCCATCCCGATTCCCCGTAAATTCTGCCTATGTGCAGCTATTAAATGAGAAAAATTATTCAGTTAGAAATTGAGCGTGCTTTGCAGATAAACAAACCGCGTATCAGAAGCTGCATCGGTTCCCCGGACGTTTTCTGCAAAACTGCCTGCATCCAGCCACGCCAGTCCAGCTTCCAGAGTTAGATTGCCAGCAATGGCATCCCATTGCAGCCGTGTTTCAAACTGATGCCCGAGATCATGACCAGAGCGGCCGCTGCTATCTTGCAGACCACTGCCTTGCCAGGCATCCTGCGCGGCCGCCAGCCGATAAGCACGATGCGACAGCATCAAGCGTAAATTGCTGGCAGGAACGGCAGTAAATCGATAACCCGCAGTCACCAGATTAGCACGGGAGAAGGGGCCATAGATGCCGGTAGGTCCGAAATCAAATCGACGATCACCATATAAGGTATTGAACAGGTTGTTACTGCCGTCATGGGGGTTTTTATCGCCGGAAGCATAATCTATTTGAAATTGCAGGCGTGGACGCCAATCGCCTTGAAAGGTGTAGCCAACTTCAATATGGACCAGCTGTGCGCGATGAGCGAGCCGCTCTGTGTCAGCGACGGAAGTACTTGCATGGGAGTTGCCCCATTGCAGAACAGTCTCCAGTTCAAAATCAATGGCAGTCGCGGCTGCCGGTCGATAAAACCGAAACCCCGCATTATTCAGGCGACGATCCGCCGTCTGCTGTCGACCGGAGTCTTCTTCAGACAGATGTACAAAATAAATATCACTGCGGAACGCTTTAAATAACGTTGGTATCTCGCTGAAAAATCCAGATATTTCCACCTTGCTATTATCTTTATCGGATTTGGTTCGGTTGCTGATAAGGCTGTTGAAATCGTTCGGAAGATTCACTACCGGTGACATATAAAATACCCGCCAGCGATTATTTTCGGCGCTGTTAAAGGCAGCCACCAGCCCGGTAAAGCTTGTTGGTGCAGTATTAAACGTACTGCGCGCAATCAAGCGCCGGCTGCCCAGATCCAAGGTTTGACGACCAATTTTAATATCCAGTGAGCTGTTTTCCTGCAGCAGATCGCCCAGTTTCACATTGGCATACAGTTGCTGCAGTGTGGCTGTATTTACCAGTCCACTGATTAGCGGGGTATCAGCATCGGCCAGAGCCTGTCTGGCGTCGAGGAATTCCGCACCGAAACTGATGTTATCCAGATGCAACTGCGCGTGCAGAATACTGCGTGATAACAAGATCCGGTCGCTGCCCTGGCGGCCATTGCGATACTGTCCATCCAGATTTTCATAACGCAGAAGTTGGCTGCCAGTCAGTTGAAACTGATCGGTGCTGTCAGTCAGACGCCACGGTTTGGTGGCTTCAGCAGCAAGAATACTTGAGTAATATGGAGTTATTAACAGGGCGAGGATGACTCTGTATATCACTGTATTTCCTTACAATCTATATGGATATTTATAATATTTCAGTGGTATTCACTATTTCCGGTAATAAAGATTACCGGAAATAGTGAATGAGTCTATCTGCCCCTGCCAGCACAATAATCAATAATAATCGTCAGTGGTCCGAGATGATTCGATCATAACGAATGGATTGACGCTTTCCCACTTCCCGCCGCTGTTTAATCTCTGTGCAGGGCAAACAAATCGGAATTACACCTCGATAGGTTCCGGGAATACAGATCATCCAGCTGCCTGGTCGCTGGATGTCTTGTCAGCAAGTGACTTCAGGCCTTTGAAGTATTGCTGCCCGTAATCCTTGTTTATCCGTAGGTGCAGGTTCTGGCTCCTCCTGCGACAAACATCAAAATAGACGCATGGAATACACGATGAATTACAAAAAATCCATAAGTAATGCCTTAGCGTCCAGTTTTTTATGCCGAGTCTGCCCTATTTCCGGTGGCACAGCTTTGTAACTTTTAATTGAGCTCATTGACTATTGCAGCAACCGAGCACAGACTTGGATCACTTTTTACTCGAACCTCTCTATGATCAGCACTCATCCATTTTACCGTCTGAAAAGCACAGCTCCGCTGCGGCATTTGTCCCTGGCATTGCTGCTGTTGTGCGGCTTCACCTCATGGATTGTTTCCGACTTTGACCGTGCGGATGCAACGGCCAGTTCCGTTTATCTGGTGGAGTCCAACGAGTTCATCGCAGCGAATAACAGCGAAATGCTGCGGGTCAGGACCGGCATAAGAAAAATTGATCTGTCTGGCAACACCGATAGTGATCTGGATAGTGAGCAGTATCCAATCTGGCTGCTGCTCTCTGCAGACCTGACCGAGCTCGTTGTACCCTCCTCTGCCAACCACTACCCGCCGCAAGCTTACTCTCCTCGCCGCATCGATAGATACCTGTTAAAGACTCCGCGCGCGCCACCTCTCGCTTAATCCCGTTTTAAACACAGAACTTAATTGCTCAGGCACCCTTTATCAGGTGTGGTTTATCTTCGAGGATTACGCATGAAATCACTTTCTACACGGGCGGTAGTTTATGGCCTGCTCATTCTGCTGGGCCTGCTCAGTGCATTGCCTAACGTTCTACCCGATTCTGTTGCTCAGAAAATGCTCAACTGGTACAGCGGAAACACACTGACCCTGGGTCTGGATCTGCGGGGCGGCTCCCACTTGCTGCTGGAACTTGATACCCAGGATCTGCTGCGCAATCAGAACCAGCAACTGGCGGAACAACTCAGCGACCAGTTGCGGGAGGCGCGGATTGCACATGCCAGGCCCGCCGTCAGCGACGACTTCATCCAGATTGTTCCGAAAGATCCTGAGCGTCTGGATCAAGTAGAAGACATAAGCCGTGAGTTGATTAAAAATCCGGGTGCCGCGCCCTTCTATTCTGTAAAAATACAGGCAGGACAGCTTAATCTTCAGCCGACCGGGATTTATCGGGAGAGCCTGACGGCAGATGCATTGGAGCGCAGCCTGGAGGTAGTCAGAAGGCGTCTGGATGAGTCAGGCCTGGTCGAACCTGGCATTACACGCCAGGGTAGCGACGGCATTCTGGTCCAGCTTCCAGGTGTTGATAACCCTCAGTATATTCGCCAGTTGCTGGGTACTACCGCCAAAATGACCTTCCATTGGGCAGTGGGCAATCAGTTTCGTTCCCAGGGCAATGTCATCACGGTTGCCGGCGAACTGGAGAATGAGACCTATCAGCTCGAACAGCGGGTGGCACTCGAAGGCAAACACATCAGCGATGCCCAGCAGGCTATCAGTCAGGAGACCGGACAGCCCGTGGTCACCTTCAAACTGGATAAAGAAGGAGCACGCCTGTTTGGGGACATGACCCGAGACAATATCGGTCGCGCTCTGGCGATAGTGCTGGATGATCGCGTTATCACAGCACCGGTGATTCGCAGCGCCATTGGCGCCAGTGGGGAAATAAGCGGCTCTTTCACCGTCCGTGAAGCCGGTGAACTGGCGATATTACTTAGAGCTGGCGCATTACCGGCTCCCTTGCAGGTGGTGGAAGAACGCACTGTGGGGCCTGATCTTGGCAGTGACACCATTGCGATGGGGATTAGCACCGGCATTATGGGAGCCCTGCTGGTTATCGGCTTTATGCTCTTGATCTACGGTCGCTGGGGGCTGATCGCCTGCCTTGGCCTGAGCATAAACATTGGCCTGGTGTTCGGTATACTCAGTCTGCTCGGAGCTACCCTGACCCTGCCAGGTATCGCCGGTATAATCCTGACCATCGGTATGGCGGTGGATGCCAACATACTGATCAATGAACGTATTCGTGAGGAACTGCGGCGGGGGAAATCCAACTTTGGTGCATTGGATGAAGGTTTCAATCGCGCCTGGAGCACAATTCTGGACTCGAACCTGACCACACTGATTGCAGTCAGCTTACTGTTCCTGCTCGGCAGCGGTCCAGTGCGCGGCTTTGCGGTCAATATAGGCATTGGGCTGTTGACATCGATGTTTACGGCCATCTCGGTAACGCGGGTAGTTATGGAGTGGCAGGTGCGACGTCTCGATCGACGCCCCTTGCAGATATCCGGTTTCAAAATATTAGATGGCATCAGTGGCCGCACTATTAATTTCATGCGTGGCCGTTTCATCGGCCTGGCAGCCTCAGCTGTATTGTCGCTTGGCGCAGTCTTCCTGTTCTACGAACCCGGGCTGAAATACGGCATTGATTTCAGTGGCGGTACGGTTGTGGAAGTAGTGGCACCTGATACCACCGTAGGGGAGTTGCGGACTCATCTTCAGCAGAATGATTTTGCGCAGGCCGCTATGCAGGAATTTGGCGGCGAAGGTAACTACCTTGTGCGACTGTTGATGGAAAACGCCGAGCAGGGAGCGCAACAGGTCGCCAGCGGAGAACAGGTTGAGGCGCTGAAATCAGCGGTTCTGGCAGCCGCTCCAGACGCGCAATTTCCGCGGGTGGAAATGGTGGGTCCGAAGGTGAGCGATAATTTTGCCGACGCCACTATTCTCGCTGTTATGCTCGCAGGTGCTGGCATGCTCGCCTATCTGTGGATGCGTTTTGAAGCTCATTTTGCGCTGGCAGCAATTCTCACTATTGCCTTGGACTTGACCAAAACTATCGGCTTTTTTGTACTCGCCGGAGTGGAGTTCAACCTTACTGCGGTGGCGGCGCTGCTGGCCTTGATAGGTTACTCGATCAATGACAAGGTAGTTGTGTTCGACCGAGTCCGGGAAAACCTGCGTTTAACGCCGGAAAAACCCCTGTTGCAATTGCTCAACGAAAGCATTACCTCTACCCTTACGAGGACGGTATTCACTTCGGTGACAACCTTTCTGGCGCTGGTGCCGATGGCAGTTGGAGGAGGCAGTGCAGTTGCCAGTTTTGCGCTGCCCATGTTGTTCGGAATCTTGATTGGTACCAGCTCATCCGTTTATATCGCATCGCCAATATTATACTTACTGGGCCAACGTCGGCTGCGCAAAGGCTTATCGCAATTGCGCCCGACGGCGGAACAACTCAGACAGGAATTGGATCTTATACCCTGATACTGGTCTGTGAAATACGGCCCCCCGGGGCGGCCGTGAGCTTTTGGTTCGAAAATCTTCTGATGGAGTTATAAACAATGGTTTGGTTAGTATTGCTTGCTGGTTTGATTCTATTGATTGCGGGAGCCGAGCTGCTGGTCAAAGGCGCCGCTTGTCTGGCTGCAAATTTTGGAATCCCGGCGCTCGTAGTTGGCTTGACAGTTGTTGCTTTTGGTACCAGTGCCCCTGAACTGGCAGTAAGCATTGAGGCAGCGTTTTCCGGGCAGGCCGAACTTGCAATTGCCAATGTTGTAGGCAGTAATATTTTCAATATTCTATTTATTCTCGGTGTCGCCGCATTAATAGCGCCGCTGGTGGTTTCCCAACAACTGGTGCGGCAGGATGTACCCGTGATGGTCGCAATCTCGGTTGTGGTTGTGTTGATGTCCATGAATGGACGCATCGATAGAATAGAAGCTGGCACCTTAGTTGCAGGATTGCTGATCTACACAGCGTTTCTGTTCTATCAGGGTAAAAACCAGGGCTTAGATAGCAAACAGGAAGCAGAGCAACAGCCTGGCGGTCATGTACCCGCATGGCAGAACCTGCTGTATATAGTTACAGGCCTGATTCTGCTGATAGTTGGAGCTCGCTGGCTGATTGACAGTGCCGTTAACATCGCATCAGCTCTGGGAGTCAGTGAGACGGTCATTGGCTTGACAATAGTAGCCGCCGGAACTTCGTTGCCGGAGGTGATGACCTCAGTGATCGCAACCATCAAAGGCGAACGGGACATTGCGATCGGCAATGTCATTGGCAGCAATGTTTTTAATATGCTGTGTGTGCTTGGCCTGTCGGGGCTGGTCTCTCCAGAGGCTTTGCTGGCTGGAGCGCAGGTGATGCAGGTAGATCTTCCCGTGATGCTGGCCGTCTCTGCTCTTTGCCTGCCCTTATTTTTTGTCGGCGCCTCGCTGAGCAGATTTGAAGGCTTGATATTTCTTGTCCTGTACGTCGCTTACATCTGGTACACCGTTGCAGTGGCGATATCAGCGGGATATCTTGCGGCACTTCAGACCGGCATCCTGTTTGGCTTGATTCCTGTAGTGGCTGTTTATACTGTGGCCGTCCTGCTAATGCATAGACGCAGCCCTTTATAGGGACCAGTCACAGGAATCACACTCAGCTGATTTGCCGTTCTCTTCGAGCACGGCAAATATCAGGTCGCGCCAGACCTCATTGGGTTTCCAGACCGTATTCATATCCTGCTTGGCTTCGGCTACTGAGACGCCTTCATAAATCACCCGGTACAGGAAGCTGAATGCAGTAGCCCGGGCATTGATCTGGCAATGCAGCAGTGTCTTCATCTGAGTGTCGCGCTGCATTGCGTCGGCGAAAGTATAAAAATCCCTTGCGGTGGGCTTATTCCAATCCACCGGAATATGCAGATAATCCATGCCCAGTGCTTTGACCAGCTGGTCCTCATTAGCCAGTGCATTGGGATTGTTACTGAACGCGATGTAAATTACCCGCTCAAAGCCACTGTCACGCACGGCCTCAAGTTGAGCCGATGTCGGCTGACCGGCACTGGCGAACAAGGGGCTGTATTCACGATAATTAAGAATATCTTCCAACTTTGCCATACTCGCCTCCGGTGCGGGTTCCTGTGCCTGAACCGCTGCAGTGATTAAAAGAATGGCAGCTAAAAAAACGGACCAGACAGACTTTTTCATTAACAGCTTCCTTTTTAATTTTTGAGATTGATTAACAATTGGCACCTGCCAGTGCTGAATACAGATGCATCGATATTGATAGCATGGCGCTGATCATAATTCTGCGACCAGCGATTAGCAAATAAGGAAATAAGGAAATAAGGAAACCTGTTAAAGCCTCTTCATAATCCCCATAATGCAGTAAGAGCAACACAATGAGCACTCTGCCTGATGTCAATTCATAATCCGCCTGAGGCCTTTTTCGATACGCTTGAGGAGATGCCAAATCCTTTTAAGCATCCGGCGCAATCAGTGGACCATCTGCTGACAAAGCCAATTGAAGGCGCGCTGGCTGATTTTCGTCTGGGCAGTGAATTTCTGTACAGCTATCGGGGCAGTCCTGACACCTTTTCTACCTATCGCCGGGAACTTGAGCATTTTCTGCAGTGGTCATGGCTGATCAGTAAAAAGAATCTGCAGTTGATCCAAAGAGAAGACCTGGAGGCCTACGTTGAATTCTCCCGCAAGCCTCCCGCCCAATGGATCGGTGCCAAAAATGTTGCACGTTTTATTACTTATGAGGGCGAACGCAAGGCTAATCCGGATTGGCGTCCGTATATAGGGAAGGTAGTAACGGGAGCGGCTAAAGAAAAAACGCTGCGGTACATTCTTTCGCAATCAGCCTTGCAGTCACTGTTCAGCGTGCTCAGCAGCTTTTTCAATTTTCTGGTTCAAGAGGAGTATGTCAGTGCAAATCCGGTTGCGCAGATACGCCAGAAAAGTAAATTCATGCGTAAACAGCAGGCGCAGTCAAAGATTCGCAGACTCTCACCTTTGCAATGGGATGTGGTGATTGAAACGGTAATGATGATGGCAGATGACAACCCCCTCGTTCATGAGCGGACACTGTTCATCATGGCGGCTCTTTACGGAATGTATCTGCGCATTTCAGAATTAGTGGAGACTGAACGTTGGGCGCCAGAAATGGGTCACTTTCAACGTGACATCGAAGGCAACTGGTGGTTTACCACGGTTGGTAAAGGAAATAAAGAAAGGGAAATATCGGTCAGTGATGCCATGCTTGATGCGCTCAGGCGCTATCGACTGTCACGCGACCTGACTCCCCTGCCCGCGCCCGGCGAACCAATGCCTTTGATTCACAAAACCCGGGGACCCGGGGGCATCACCAGCACGCGCCAGATACGCAGTATCGTGCAATTGTGTTTTGATACAGCAGAACAAAGACTGCGCGCTGAAGGATTGTCTGAGGAAGCTGATCGGCTGGCTGCTGCAACAGTGCACTGGCTGCGCCATACCGGGATATCTGAAGACGTAAAGCATCGCCCGCGGGAACATGTTCGTGATGATGCCGGTCATGGTTCGAGTGCTATTACTGATCGCTATATTGATGTGGAACGTACCGAGCGACACGCCTCAGCCCGTAAGAAGTTGATCAAGACTTAAATTTACCGGGCCTAGCTTGACATAACAGGTTCAAACGTAATATCAAGAGATAGAAACATTCATCGAAGTACAAGATGCGGGGCATTATGACTAAATCTGGTTTACAACACCTCTGGCACACCTCACTCAGAACGACTTTCTCCCTCGTCTCGACAGCGGGGCTGTTGCTGTTACTCAGTGTCCCGGCAACCCAGGCAATTGAACCCGAGCAGTTGCAGGCAGTTCTTAACATTGATGAACTGCACGCCGAATTTTCTTCTGAACCGGTTTATGGTCGCACGGCTGTCGAACTGCTTAAGGAGCTCGAAGAAAAACACTATACCCGTATCGCAGTAAACGATGATTTTTCCAGCAAACTTCTGGATAAATTCCTTGAAGGTCTGGACAGCTCTAAACTCTATTTTATCCAGGCTGACGTCGACAGGGCTGACGCTTATCGTTTTGCTTTGGACGACACCCTGAAAAGTGGCAGTATCGATCCCGCCTTCGTCATCTATAATCTTTATCACAAACGTGTGCTTGAGCGTCTGATATACGCCATTAGGCACGTCGAAAATGATCTGCAGAATGTTGATTTCACTATTGATGAATCGTTTGAAATTGATCGCGAAGAGGCTCCCTACGCGCAGACTACTGAGGAGCTTGATGATCTGTGGCGGGCACGTGTCAAGAACAGTGCCCTCAGCCTCAAGCTGACCGGCATGGAAATGGATAAAGTTGAAGAACGGCTCAGCAAGCGCTATAGAAATCAATTAAGCCAGGTGATTAAGACCAACAGCCGGGATGTGTTTCAGGCTTATCTGTCAACGGTGGCCAGTGCCATGGATCCGCATACCAGCTACTTCTCTCCGCGTGACTCAGAGAACTTTAATATGAACCTGCGGCTTTCACTGCAGGGTATTGGAGCCCAGCTCACCAGCGAAGATGAATACACCAAGGTCGCTGAACTGATCAAGGGCGGCCCTGCTGAGCAGGCGGGTGAGCTGAAGGCTGGCGACAGAATTATCGCAATCGGTCAGGGTGTCGATGGTGAAATGCAGGATGTCATTGGCCTGCGTCTGGACGATGTGGTTGATCAGATCCGTGGTGTAAAAGGCACGCTGGTGCGCTTGAATGTCATACCCGCAGAAGCGCCTGGTGAAACCGGGGCAAAAATTATCAGCATCACCCGTGACACAGTTAAGCTGGAAGAGCAATCAGCTAAAAAAGAAATTATTGAAGTAAGTTTCGAAGACAAGATTTATAAGGTCGGCGTTATCAAGCTGCCAACTTTCTATTTTGATTTTGAGGCCGCCTCAGCAGGAGTCCCTGATTTCAAGAGCTCAACTCGCGATGTGAAAGTACTGCTCGCAGAACTCAAGGCTGAGGGCGTCGAAGCCGTTGTTATGGACCTGCGTGATAATGGCGGCGGCTCCTTGAACGAAGCCAGCGATATGGTCGGCCTGTTTATCGACACCGGCGCTACTGTCCAGATCCGGTATTCTGGTCAACGTAATGGGTTTGTTCGCTCGTTCGCCAACAGTAACCCGGAAATCAGCTACGACGGTCCGCTTGCGGTGCTGGTAAATCGTGCCAGTGCATCTGCATCAGAGATTTTTGCCGGCGCTATTCAGGATTATCAACGCGGTATCGTGCTGGGAGGTCAGACCTTCGGAAAAGGCACTGTGCAGGAAATTATTCCGATGAATTACGGACAGGTAAAACTGACCCGCTCCAAGTTCTACCGAATCTCAGGTGCCAGTACACAGCACCGAGGCGTCCTGCCTGATATCAGTTTTCCCGATCGCTATGAAGCCATTGAAGAGATGGGTGAAAGCAAACTGGATGGTGCCCTGCCCTGGGATACTGTGCGCCCTGTTGAATACAAGACTTATTTCCGAATCAAGCAGATTCTTCCAGAGCTGCAGGCTCGTCATGAGGAGCGTGCGCAGCGTGATGCAGACTTTATCTATCTGGCCAATCAGATAGACCGCAGCCGCGAAATGCGTCAGCGCACAACGCTCTCCTTGAACGAGGCTATCGTTAAAAAGGAACGTGATGACAGCCGCAGAGAAAGCTTTGACAGTAATAATATGCGTCTGTTGATGAAAGGTCTGCCGCTGGAAGTATGGGAAGAGGAAGCCGACCTGAATGAAGATGAACTCAGCGATGCCGAACTGGCACTGGCTGAAGCCGAAGAGGATAAAGGAGTTGAGGACGAGCAGGATCCCCTGCTGGTTGAGAGCAGCAATATCCTGGTTGATATGGCAAAGCTGCTGGGTCGGCCGATGGTATCGATGAATGCTGACGATACCAATATGCGTTCAGCCAGTTTGCTGCCGACAGAAACGCGGACGAGCACACCTCAGTGAAAGAAAAAAAGGCCCTCTGCAAAGAGGGTCTTTTCTGCACCGCAACTCATTTCAGATTCAATCACCGCACGCACACCACAACCGATGACAGCCTCTGTCCGGTCAACTGAGCGCACTCAGCAGATCTGCCGGGGCGAATTTTCACTATCTGCAGTCCGAATTGAACGCGTGCACCACAGGAGTCCAGTATTGCGGCGTTCTGGGGAGCCTCTGAATAACTCTATGACCACTCTGCGGGTGATTGCGCCCGCTGCTGCAAGGCGTCGTGCGCTGGCAATGGCCGTAGCCCTTGGCAAGCACGGCAACGCGGCAGAAGCGGCGCAGACGCCCGCCCGAAGGGGCC
>JBDNGQ010000046.1:0-11745 GCA_041689205.1 Pseudohongiellaceae bacterium
GACTGGCTCATTTTAATATTTTGATTATCCAGGAAGTCATTTACAATTCTCTGAGCCCGCATTATCGAACCATGTTTGAACAATTGGATTTACGCCAATACAATTTTCAAATCCGCCAGGATATTGAAGCGAACTTTGTTTATTTCCATGTTCGAGCGTAATTTACGCTAAGACAGATCTGGTCTGTGCACTTTGCAGGAATGCTATTGCTCCCTGCCCTGCGACCAGTCCACTGGCAAAGCAGGCATTAAGAAGATAGCCGCCAGTGGGGGCCTCCCAGTCCAGCATTTCTCCCGCACAAAAAACGCCAGGCAGTCTGTGCAGCATTAAATTCTCATTCAACTCTGACAGACTTACACCGCCTGCTGTACTTATTGCCTCGTCAAGCGGACGAGTTGACCGCAGCACTTGCGGCAGACACTTTATCTTTTCAGCCAGTTCAGCGGACGATCCAAATGCCTGTGGCGCCAATTCGTGCAGCAGCGCCACTTTAAGTCCCGTAAGTCCCAGACGTTTTCTCATATGATTACTGAGCGAGCTTTTACCGCGGGGCTGGTTCAAAGCGTTGACGATCGCATCCAGACTCTGTTCCGGAAGCAGGTCCCAGTAGATGAGAGCTTCGCCATTGCGTTCTATCTGTTCACGCAGCAGTTGTGATGCATGGTAAATCAAACTTCCCTGAACGCCATGCTCACTGATCAATGCCTCGCCATTGCGGTCAAAGTGGCCAGCATCCGGCGTCAGACGCAGGCGAACTGATTTTAGTGGGGCACCGGCAAAGTGCCTGCGCAGATGATCACTCCAATCATAGTTGAAACCACAGTTGCTGGGCTTAAACAAGGTACACTCGACACCTTCCGCGCTGAGCGGCTTGAGCCATTGACCATCAGAGCCCAATCTGGCCCAACTGCCTCCCCCCATAGCCAGGACGGTGACCTGAGCCTGCACCACGAGTTCGCCCGAGGAATTTTCAAATCGATGCAACACGATATTTTGATCTTTGTCATGCTGCCATCCGACCCAACGGTGCTGCGTATTAATTTCAACGCCCTGCTGATGCAAACGCTGCAACCATGCTCTTAGCAGCGGCGAGGCTTTTAGCTGCAAGGGAAATACTTTTCCCGAACTGCCTGTGAAAGTTTTAATGCCCAGGCCAGCGGCCCAATCCTGCATAGCCCTGGGATTAAAGCTCTCAAGCCAGTTGCGAACAATGTTGGCATTCGAATAGCGTGCACAAAAATCGCTGAAATCTTCTGAATGGGTCAGATTCAATCCGCCCACACCGGCCCGCAGGAATTTACGGCCCACGGATGGCATCGCCTCATAAACTGACACCTGATAAGCAGCGCGGGCCAGTTGCTCAGCGGCCATAAGCCCGGCCGGACCCGCACCGATAACGACAGCCTGAACCTGGATGATTGATGAAGCCGCGCTCAGGGACATCAGTCAAGCACAAAGACGGGCGCAAAACCGCCACCAGAAGTTCTGAAGTTAGTGGTCTGCCCCTGATATAGACGTGCAGCCAACAATTGCATTTCGCCGGCATAAACATAGGCGCGAATACCCAGTTTTAAAGCGGTTGCTACGCCATCAACTTTAACGCCGCGCTCACTCGGGGCAATACGCTGCTGAGCAATATAATCAGTCTTAATGATCTCCCCCCATACCCTTCGGGTTATTTTGTCACCTCTATAGGCTGCGCGACCTCCAAATCCGGTCAGCGGTTTAAAAAATAAATTATTGCGCTGCTTCCACAGTTCCTCATGATTTTTCGGCGTCAAATGACAGGCTGCTGGAAACCCCGTTGATAAAGTTATTACATCACTTTCCGCAACACCCCAGCTTCGCAGTAATTCAGCATCACTGAATAGCGTAAGATTGCTCTTATCTCCATATAAGGCATAAACATAGGGGTTAGGGGTCAATACGATACTGCCATGGAGATAAGCGGCTTTTATCGCTGCATGCGCCGGCTGCGTCAAATAAAAATCTGTGAGCCGGTTATAGAGCAGTTCAACCTTCTCGCCCTGACACCAGAGTGCTTCATCCTGCCATGATAAAGATTCCGGAGCAGCGATGACTGCCTCTATGCCATGCTGTTCAAACAAAGCCTTTGCCATCACAAATTCAGGATAAAGGTACTGTTGTGTTGGGTTCTCATCAACCAGAGTAATCCTGTGCAAGGGTTTGTCGCCGGAATGCTGCTCCCACTCGCTGCGAAACATCTGTACAAAGTCAGTGTTGATATTATCTCCAAGTGCAGGAACCAGACTTTCGCCCCCTTGGCAGCAGGCTATCTGAGCCTTGATCAACGCCGTGTTCAGGAATGCGCCGCCGGCGTTAGTATTGATCTCTATTACTTTCGGACCCTGCGGACTCAGATGAAAATCGTAGCCCATAAAAACACCAGCACCCGTGGGATTAAAACGCGCTATATCCGGTGCACGGGTTAAAACCGCTTGCTGATAAGTCGGCATTGCTGCAACCCGCTCGGTAGCTCTAATGATGGCGCACATCTGTTCAAGCTGCGCACTGCTGATATAAATGGCGGTACTGGAAAACAATTGCGGGTGCGACAGCAGAATATCTGAATCTGGCAGCGAAGCGTTTAACTGCGCCTTCAGCCTATCTGCATCAACGGTTTTGCAATAACAATCCCGATTCAGTGCGGCGGCAATACCACTGCCTGCTTCTACTCTGCTTTCACCCAAAATAACCTCGATAACGGCATCAACTTATGCAGAGCACAATGATACCCTTAAGCACGGTGTCAGGTAGCTCTGTTCAGGAAATTATCTGCCAGTCGTCCATGCTGTAAAGACCGCTGAGAAAGCAGTTGATGAACTAAAGCTGATGAAAAAAATCCATTGGACCTCGCCGCACAAGGAAAATGATCTTGGATAATCTGGATATCGACCTGATTCGCAAGAATACCCCTGCCTGTCGAGAGCTCATCCACTTTAATAATGCCGGTGCGGCGTTTAGTCCTCAGCAGGTAACTGATGCAGTTATTGACCATTTGCTGCTGGAACAGAAGATTGGCGGTTACGAAGCCCAGGAGCAGGCCAGTGATAAGGCGGAAAATTTTTATCATGCCTTTGCCAGACTGCTGAATTGCGACGCTTGTGAAATTGCCTATGCCGAGAGCGCTACCCGCGCCTGGAATCTGTTATTTCATGCCCTGCCCTTTAAACCTGGCGACCGCATTTTGACTGGCCAATCTGAATATGCAAGTAATTATCTTGCCCTGCTACAGATGGCAAAACAGCATCATGTGAAGATAGACGTGGTCGAAAACGCTGCCGATGGCCAGATATGCCTGGAACAACTGGAAAGTAAAATTGACAGCGATGTCAGACTTATCGCTCTCACCCATGTAGCCAGTCAGAGCGGTGTCATTCATCCGGCTGAGCAGGTAGGCCAGCTGGCGCGCAGACATAATATCTTCTATCTTCTCGATGCCTGCCAGTCAGCAGGGCAAATAGCACTCGATGTGGACAGCATTGGTTGCGATATGCTTACCGGCACCGGCCGCAAATACCTGCGCGGGCCGCGTGGCACCGGCTTTATGTATGTACGCCATGAAATCCTTAATCAGCTGCAGCCACAGTTTGTTGATCAACATGCCGCACGCTGGGTGAGCCGAGATGAATATGTGTTCCGGGATGATGCCAGGCGCTTCGAAATCTGGGAATCTTTTCTGGCGGGTAAGATAGGGCTGGGGGTCGCTGCAGACTATGCCTGCAGGCTGGGTCTGGACAATATCCAGCACCGAGTGCAGACACTTGCAGCACAGTTAAGACAAGAGCTGGCAGGCCTTGCAGATGTCTCAGTTCACGATCAGGGCAATAGGCTTAGTGGGATAGTGACTTTCAGCAAATCGGGTGAAACTGCAGAAGCACTGCACCGCCGTTTGCACAATCGGGGCATTAATAGTTCGATTGTGCGTCGAAGCGGGGCATTGCTGGACTTCGAACTAAGGGAACTGGGGGATATTAACCGCGCCTCAGTGCACTACTACAACACTGACGATGAAATTGCGAGGTTTTGCCAGGTGGTCGCAGAGAGCTGATCAGGAAAAGATCATTTGCGCATAAACTGCAGCTATCGCTACCGGACAGATATATTTGATATAAAACGGCCAGATACGCCAGAACAGTGAATACTCAACCTCCGGACTGCCCTGTTTGATTTCTGCCAGTACCGCGTTTCGATTCCAGATCCACGCAACAAATACCGCAAAAAATAATCCCAGCAGCGGTTGACTGTACTCGGTGGTCAGGCTCACAACCAGATCGAACATTGAATCAAAATTGAAAACGATGACGGTACAAATCAGTGCAATCACCCCGCCGATCAACATAGTCGCTTTGCGACGCGGGACAGCATGGGCTTCTACCGCATAAGAGACAGGCACTTCCAGCATGGAAATTGACGAGGTCAATGACGCGATTATCATCAACAGAAAGAACGCAAACGCGACAAAAATGCCAACAGTTCCCATATTGCTGAACAGCGCTGGCAGAACAGCAAGAATCAAACCCGGTCCGGCAATGAGACCACCTGCATCATCATAAATCGCTACCCCGCTGGCCAGCGCGACATACATCGCTGGCAATATCAGCAGACCAGCAGTTACCGCTATTCCGATATCCAGCAGCGCCACCATGCCGCCCAGCGCTGGCAGGTTTTCGCGTTTGCTGACATAGGATCCATATACCAGCATGGTGCCCACGCCTAAAGACAATGAGAAAAATGCCTGCCCCATCGCCGACAGCAATAACTCCGCATTGATCAGGCGGCTGAAATCGGGCACCAGGTAGGCACGCAAGCCGTCCATTGCGCCCTCCAGAGTCATCACATATCCGATAAGCACTACCAGCAGTATTACCAGCGAGGGCATTAATCGTGAGGCCCATTTCTCAATGCCATTGCGCACACCGGCACTGATAACCACAACGGTTAACAACATAAATAGCAAACTAAACACGGTATTACGGGACAGGCCGTCGCTGGTTAACCACAGCGATGCCGCGCTCAAACCAAGCAGATCCGTCACAGAGGCAAACAGGAACGCCAGCATCCAGCCACTGACGATGGCATAAAAGCTGAGAATAAAACTAACTGTAATGATGCCGACAAAGCCAACTCCCAGACCCAGCTTTTCGGTCACCGGGCCGGTTGCAAGACCGCGCAGCGCAGTTACCGCATTGGATTTTGCATGACGCCCAATGATTAACTCCGCCATTAAGGCCGGATAGGCCAGCGCAAATGCCAGGAACAGATAGGCAAACAGAAAGGCAGAACCACCATTGCTGGCTGCATTGGTAGGAAAACCCCAAATATTACCCAGGCCTACAGCGGAGCCAGAAGCAGCCATCAGAAAGCCAAACTTTGAACTGAATTCGCCGCGCGGACTATCGTTACTCATCAGGATTCATAGGATTCAAGGGTGAAGCGCTGCAACACAGGATCACTCAACACCATGACCACATTGCGGATCACACTGACCACACCATTATTATTGATTTCTACTTCAGGTATGCGAAGGCGATTGTCTGTAGCACTCCAGGTAGCACTAAGTGCCGGCCGACTGACCAGCGCTACCATACTGCCAGGGTTCAACTCGAAGACTACTTGCGCGTTGGATTGGACCAGTGACAGATTCAGACTGAATATGCCTGCGGTGCCCCCATCTACAGAGATCATAAGACGGCCGGTTGCATACTCAAATACATGCAATGCACTGCTGTATCTCTGGGTGACCACAGTACTTATATTAATAAAATTTTTGGCAACCACATTGGCGTCGCTGAATACATTAGCCGACGTGTCGGCACGCAACGGAATCGAGTTTGCAAATCCGCCAAGGTTTGCCACCGGATTAGCGGCAATCGCATCGGCGACCGCCATACCGTCACCCAGCACCCGCGCGAACACGGTAAAACCACCATTCTGGCCATCCAGGTTAGCTGAGTTATCCGCCAGGTTAATAAAAAACTGGCTGGTGGCACTGTCAGGGTTATCACCCAGCTTAGCCATCGACAGGGTGCCACGGGTATTGGAGACTGAAAACTCGTTGACTACAGGTGGATCCGCAGGGACCGCGATCGGACCAACAAAAGGTTGAAAGCGATACCCGCCCCCTTGTATCACGAAGCCAGGTTCAAGCCGATGAATGAAAGTCCCGTTGTAGGCGCCACGATTAACATAATTAAGAAAATTGCGCGTTGTAAGCGGAGCAACTTCATCCAGCAACTCTATCGAGAAATCACCGTAAGTAGTGCTTACCCGAACGATAGTACCTGCATAAGCGGTGCTACTGCACATAAGCACCGTCAGCAATAATGCCGCAAGACCTGCTGACCCTTGCTGTTGTTTTGCTGCAAATGCTGCTGCAACATGTGACCAGAAACCTGCCATAACCACTCCCGAAAATTTCTAATTAAATCAGCGCAATTAATACAGCGCTTTGATCATTTCGCCTTTCGCCTGCTTGTCCGCATGATAGGAGGATCTCACCATTGGCCCGCTCGCCACATGGGTAAATCCAAGTTCCAGACCAAAAACACGTAATTCTTCAAACTCATCCGGGTGCACAAAGCGGCTGACCGGCAGGTGATTACGGCTGGGCTGAAGATACTGCCCGAGCGTGATCATGTCCACATTATGGGCGCGCAGATCTCTGAGCACCGCCATCACTTCCTCTTTGCTCTCACCCAGTCCCAGCATCAACCCGGACTTGGTCATAATACCGGGGACACGCTCTTTATATCCCTTCAGCAGATCCAGCGACCATTGATAATCAGCGCCTGGACGTGACTGCTTATAAAGCCGTGGTACTGTCTCCAGATTGTGATTAAACACATCTGGTGGTGTCTGTTCGAGAATATCCAGCGCTATCTTCATTCGACCACGAAAATCAGGCACCAGTACTTCAACCTGGATATGGGGATTAAGGCGCCGGGTTTCGCTGATACAATTCGCGAAATGCTGCGCACCGCTGTCCTTGAGATCGTCACGGTCGACTGACGTTATAACCACATAACGCAACCCCATCTCAGCGATAGCTTCGGCCAGTTCACGCGGCTCATTTTCATTCAGCGCATTGGGTTTGCCATGAGCAACATCGCAGAACGGGCAGCGACGGGTGCATATTTCGCCCATTACCATGAAAGTTGCGGTGCCATTGCTGAAACATTCGCCGAGATTAGGACAGGAGGCTTCTTCACAGACTGAGGCCAGGTTGTGCTTGCGCAGTTGCTGCTTGATCTCGTTGATTCTTGGCGAGGCAGGTATTCGGACGCGAATCCAGTCGGGCTTGGTTGGCATCTCAACAGTGGGGATCACCTTCACCGGAATGCGCGCAACCTTCTCGGCGCCACGCAGTTTTTCGCCTTCGATCAGGACATTGCGTCTGGGTTGCTGTTCCGACATGACTGGTTTAGACCTTATTCACTGATAATGTTCGTGTGGCCCAATCGCTGCACCAGCGCATTGAGCATAATCCCGCTAACCTGATTCACCAGTCTGGCAGCAGATTCAGCATCAATATCTACGCTGGGCTGCCATGATAACTGATCCACCAGATTGGTCACCTGTAATCCCTGGTAACCACAGGGGTTAATTCTGCTGAACGGCCTCAGATCCATGGCTACATTCAAGCTGAGCCCGTGGTATGAGCAACCCTTTCGGATTCGGAAACCGAGCGCGGCGATTTTAGCATCCTTTACATAAACGCCGGGCGCTTTTGTTCGCGTTTCCGCAATAATATTAAAAGAGCGCAGACAATCTATAACAGCACTTTCGGTAAGATCGACCAACTGCCTCGCACCAAAGCTCAACCGCCTGATGTCCAGCAATAAATACACGATCAGTTGCTCCGGGCCATGGTAGGTGACCTGACCCCCGCGATCAATCTGTACCACCGGTATATCGCCGACATCAAGCAGATGCTCTGCCTTACCTGTCTGCCCCTGAGTAAACACTGGATTATGGGTAAGAAACCAGAGTTCATCAGGGGTCTGGGAATTTCGTTGGTCGGTGAACCTGCGCATCGCTTCCCAGACCGGAACATAATCCTGTCGGCCAAGATTTCTGATCATAAGCGTCTGCGCAGGATCCACATACGTCTTATCGGACAAGTTCATAACACCATTTTTACACTGTCAGTTGCTTTAAGATCAGCAAACAGATCCTGCAGCTGTTCAGTTCCCGTGGCTTCTATCAGCACAGTGATGGCCGCGTAATTACCTTTATTGCTCAGTCGCACAGTGACATGTTCATCGCAGACCCCCGGCGCATGCCGCTTGCAGACCGATACTACCTCAGCGGTGAAAACCGCAGTTGCAACGCCCATGATTTTGATTGGATAGGCGCAGGGAAATTCGATCCTTGGCATTTTATGCTCAGCTTCGGGTTGGTCGGCCTCCTGTTGAGCAGGTTTATCTGATTCTGATGGCAGGTCTGTCATACTGGCCTTTTTAACTGAACAGATTCATGAAAAACAAAGTCAGGAAGTCCATTAACCGTTTAAATATGCCGCCGCGCTCAACCGCCTCCAATGCAACCACATTGCTTGAGTAGATAACCTCATCATCCAGAACGATATCTACGGTACCCATTACCTGGCCCAGTTCTATGCCAGCACTGATATTCTCAGCAACGTTCAAACGCGCTATAAGATCACCGCTGCGGCCACGTGGGATAGTGATATGCACTTCATCCTGAGTGCCCAGATTCAGCGTGTTCTGCTTACCGGACCAGATTCGCTCATTACTTACTACTTCACCAGCATCATAAAGTTTATGGGTTTCAAAATAGCGGAAGCCGTAGGTGAACAGTTTCTGGGTCTCCACTACCCGCGCTTCTTCACTCGCGGTACCCATCACTACTGAGATCAAGCGCACGCCATCGCGCTCTGCTGATCCGACCAGACAAAAACCGGCCGCCGTAGTCCAGCCTGTTTTCATGCCATCGACATTACGATCACGAAATAACAGCGTATTCCGGTTCGCCTGGGAAATACCGTTGTAGGTAAATTCACGCTGAGAATACAGAGCATAGTGCAATGGATGATCAATCATCGTTGCCCTGGCCAGCGTAGCCAGGTCGCGCGCCGACATGATGTTGTAATTGTCTTCGGTTTCAAGACCGCTGGAGTTCATGAAGCTTGAATTAGTCATTCCCAGCAGCCGAGCGTGCTGATTCATCATGTCAGCGAACGCGTCTTCACTGCCGGCAATATGCTCTGCCATGGCGATGCTGGCGTCATTACCGGACTGAATAATGATGCCGCTGAGCAGATCAGCAATCGATACCTTGCTGTTGATATCAAGGAAAGTCTTGGAACCTTGAGTTCCCCATGCCTTTTCACTGACATGCGCTTCGTCGGTCAGCTTCATGGTGCCGTTATCAATCTGCACTTCCGCGATATACGCAGTCATGATTTTAGTCAAACTTGCCGGTGGCAGTGGCAGATCAGCATTTTCCTCGACGATGACATGACCGGTTTTCGCATCTATCAAAATATAACTGCTGCTGGCAATTTGCGGAGGGCCCGGCACAATCTGCTGTGGCGTCTGCGCTGAAACTGGCGCGCCAGCAGAAAGGGCTGCAAATGTGATTATTGCAATAATCAGAACAGGCCTGACGGGGGCAGGGACATTAACCAATAACTGACTGAACTTCTTCATCTTTATCCTCATCCAAATGCTTGCGTCAGCCTGTTGACAGGTCATCAGCAGGCTTTTTTAATCCTCGACAGTGTAAGGTCTTCCCAGATCAGCATCAACTACGAGGGCTGTGATGCGATCTATTTCGGCTGAGTCAGACAGTGGTCCAACACGCACCCGATGCAAGAGCTGGCGTGCATTATCTGCCTGAACCGATCTTATGAATACCGGTCTTGATGTCATCTGCTGTACTTTATCTGACACCTGTCTGGCCGACTGCAGATCTGAAAAAGCGCCTATCTGCAGATACTTACCAGCGCCACCCATGCCACCGACATTTGCTGCGATCACCTGCGTTGACGGGTAGCCCTGATTGTACAGATCTGGCAGCAGTGCTTCCACTTGCACTCTGGCGGTACCACGTTCAGAAAAGCCCAGCTTCCAGGCTGCCGCGTAAGACAGATCAAGAATGCGGTCATTATGAAATGGTCCACGGTCATTGACTCGCACCACGATGCTGCGCTTGTTATCAAGGTTGGTAACGGTAACATAGCTGGGAATCGGCAGCGATTTGTGCGCGGCCGACACCTGGTACATATCGAAGACTTCACCATTCGATGTCTGATGGCCATGGAACTTCTCTCCATACCAAGAGGCAAGACCGACTTCGCGATAACCTTCTTCGCTCGACAGGACCCGATAAGATTTACCATTCACAGTATAAGGACTTTTATTACCAGCCAGCGTCCGTGCCTCACTGACAGGAATTACCTCACGAATCAAACTGGGGTCAAGCGGTTGACTTGGTCCTCGATCCTGATCGATCGAATAGCGTCCGTAATTTGCAGGCAAGGGTTTTGACGCTGATTGAGTGCTTGTATTCGAGCTGGACGCACAGCCAACCAGTAACACCAGCAGCAGCCCCAGCGCGATAATCCTGTCTGAAGCAATCCTTTGCCCGCTTGCGCCTGCAGCCCATGTACTGATAACTGGCATCACTGAACCTCCGTTGGTAACTTCATCTTATTGTTTAAGTGCTGGATAGAATGCATTTGATATTATTACATTAGTTTCGAATAAGCACGTCGATTGTAAAAAAACCTGGCCGCAACTTATATCAGCGCGGCAGTACCCGCCGATGGGTATGAATCGACATCAGTAATCCAAAACCTATCATCAGTGTCACAATCGAGGTCCCGCCCTTGCTGATCAGCGGCAAGGGCAGCCCGACTACGGGCATCAATCCTGAGACCATAGCCATATTGACGAACAGATAAAAGAAGAATGTCAGGATTATGCTGCCAGCAAGTAATCGGCTAAAGGTATCCTGAGCAGAGAGTGCCACCTGGAAGCCTCTCACCAACACCGCCATATACAAGGCAATCAGAAACAACACGCCAAGCAGACCAAACTCCTCCGCCAGTACCGCCAGAATAAAGTCCGTGTGACTCTCAGGGATAAAGTCGAGCCGGGATTGAGCACCGTTAAGCCAGCCCTTACCCTGCACCCCACCCGAGCCAATCGCGATTTGCGATTGGATGATGTTATATCCGGCACCGGTTGGGTCACGATAGGGGTCAAAGAAGGTCAGAATTCGATTTTTTTGATGGGGTTTAGCGAGGAATATCCACCAGGCTGGTGAGGTCAGCATCAAGGCAAAACCTGCCGCAAAAATCAGCCGCCATCTTAACCCCGCCAGCAACAGCACGAAAAATCCAGACATCATTACCATCAGCGCGGTGCCGGTGTCGTTCTGTATTTCGATCAATGCAGTTGGGATCAGAATAATTACCGCACACACCAGCAGATCTTTGAACGTCGGCGGCAGTGAACGGCTTGAGAGATAGCGGGCAAGCAGCATGGGAACCAGAAATTTGGATAACTCAGCGGGTTGAAAACTGGGAATGCCGGGCAGATCAAGCCAGCTCTTGGCGCCATTAGCCTCCACGCCAATAAACAGTACAAGGATCAGCAGAGCCAGTCCGCCGGTATACATCCACAAAGCCCGTCGATGGAAAAAGTGCGCATCGAACTGCGCGATCATCAGCATCAATGCAAAACCGATCATTAC
>JBDNGQ010000047.1:0-18386 GCA_041689205.1 Pseudohongiellaceae bacterium
TGGGCAGGGGCGCCGTTTTCGACAGCCGCTAATGCCGACAAGGCCTCCAGTTCCATACGCTCAGCACTGCGCACATTCATCCAGCACAAGGGCTGCAACTGCATCATTGTGCAATCTTTGGTCTGCTTCCGATACCGATCGCAGCTGCCGCCATTGATGACCACATGATCAACGCGTAACAGACGCGAGGGAGGCTCTCGCAAGGGGCCCGCCGGCAGGCAGAGTTTATTGCCCAGGCCGCGCTCGCCATCAATGATCACGATTTCTATATCTCTGGGCATCGCATAATGCTGCAGTCCATCATCGCTGATAATGACATCGCATTCAGCGCTTGCTGTCAGCGCCTGCAGTGCTCTTGTTCTGTTGGTATCCACCAGTACCGGACACTGCAGATTACGCGCAATCAGAATGGCCTCGTCGCCCGACTCGCCTGGATTGCTGTCTGCTTTTACCCGAAACGGATGGTGCGGCGCTCTACCCCCGTAACCGCGACTGATCACCCCGACACGCATGCCTCTTTGCTTGAGCAGTTTACCCAGCGCAATCACAAACGGCGTTTTACCCGTGCCTCCCACAGTGATATTTCCAACTACAATCAAGGGCAGGTGTGGGACATTTTTCTCAGTGGATCTCTGCCGGATCTGCAGCCAGTAAATACGGCGCAGCCAGGCGATAAACTGAAACAACAGCGCCAGCGGCCATAACAGATATAACCATCCTGATTTTTTATACCAGGCGGTTTCCAATGACATCACTCATCCTCGGCGGTCAGCAGATCGTCAGAGAAATCTTCGCCAGCGGGCTGGGCATAAGCAGCATCAGAAAACTGCATTTTGTGTAATCTGGCATAAGTTTTTCCTAATGCCAGCAACTCCTGGTGGTTACCGGATTCAACGATACTGCCTTTATCCATGACCAGAATCAGATCTGCATTCTCTACCGTTGACAGCCGGTGTGCGATTACAAAAGTTGTGCGCCCGCGCATCAAGGTGTAAAGCGCTGCCTGAATATGCTGTTCTGATTCTGAGTCCAGTGCCGAGGTCGCTTCATCCAGCACCAACAGCGGCGCATCCTTCAGGAAAGCTCTCGCAATGGCGATGCGTTGGCGCTGGCCACCTGACAGCAAGGATCCCGCGTCGCCGATCTGAGTGTGAATACCATGTTCCAGATTTTCTATAAACTCCATCGCATTGGCATTTTTGGCCACTTCAATAATTTTTTCGTCGCTGAGTTTGTCAGAAAATCCATAAGCAATATTTTCAGCAACGGTGCCGTCAAAAAGCACGACATCCTGCGTAACTACAGAGATATGTTTACGTAAATTCTGCAGCGTATAATCCTGCAGGGACACGTTATCAATAGTGATTTCGCCGCTGTCAAATTCATAAAAACGAGGCAGCAGATTGACCAGCGTGGATTTTCCGCTGCCGGAACGTCCAACCAGCGCAACCGTCTGCCCAGGCCGCGCTGCGAAGCTGACATCATTTAGTACCTGCTCACCTTGTTTATACGCAAATCTGACGTTGCTGAACTGAACATCGCCACGTACTCGTTCAATTACAATGGTGCCGGTATCTTTTTCAGCCTCTTCATCCAGCAGACTGAAAATGCTGTCAGCGGCAGAGATCCCGCGCTGGATCACTGAGTTCACCTGAGTAAGCTGCCTGATTGGTTTTGCCAGTAGTCCTGCCATGGTAAGAAAGGCAACAAAATCTCCAGCACTTGATGCCACCAACATTTCTGGCGCCATCGCAAACCAGATCAGCACGCCCATCGCCACACTGACTAATAATTGAATAAAGGGTGTCGCAACTGCCTGCGTACCGACCATCTTCATATTCTGTCGGCGGTTCCGTTCGCTGGCTCTACTGAACTGTTGAAACACATAATTGCTGGCGTTGAACGTGCGTACGACTTTCTGCCCTTTGATCGTCTCATTGCTGATCTGAGTCACATCACCCATGGAATCCTGCATTTTTCGGCTGTATTTGCGAAATCTGCCAGAAGCCAACCGGACCACAAAACCAACGCAGGGCGTCACCAGCAGGAAAATCATACTCAACTGCCAGTTGGTCCAGAACATGTAGCCCAGTAAGCCAACAACAATAAATCCCTCGCGCAGAATAACTGTGACAGCGTTCGTTGCAGCGCCGGTGATCTGTTGTGAGTCATAAGTAATTTTGGATACCAGTCTGCCGGTAGCACTGCGGTCGTAATAGCGCATTGGCAATACCAGCAGTTGTTGCAGCATCTGGCAGCGCAGCGTGTGCACAATGTGATTAGCGACATGCTGCAGAGAATACTCTCCCATGAAGCCGCCAATACCCCGTGCGATTACGATACCTATTGCAATCATGGGACTTAGCAGCCGTGCGTCCACGTTGCCGATTTCAACCTGATCGACCGTCCAGCCTAACCATTGCGCGGTTGCGACTGTACTCATTGAGAAGATAATAAAGCCAACAATACTGATGCCAAAAGTCACACTGTGCGGCTTTACATAGGTGAGCAGGCGCGTGTATAGCAACCACCCGGTTTTTCCTATCTTCTTTTTTGGCATTTTTAAAAAAATTCCTGCTAATGATGCGCCAAAGTGACTGTGGCTGCTGCGTGCCTCTGCTGTCTGACTTTACTGTGTGACGATAGTATCTTCATCTTCACCGGGTTTTCTGGTTGCAATACTTAAACGAAAAAAGCCAGAGCGACCTATTGCATCCATTGCGGTAACCACCGCCTGATGTGTGGCTTCAGCATCCGCTATCAATATCAACGAGACATTCCTATCTCCCTCAGTCACCTGTTCCAGACCGGCCATCAGAGTGTCCAACCGTGAATTCACCAGTGCGCGGCCATTAATGGAATACCCGCCCCCCTGACTGACCAGAATCTCCACCTGATCGGAATTTTCTTCGGCGGGAGCGCCATCCGCTTCTGGCAGACTGACCGACAATCGCGTTTCACGGGTAAATGTTGTGGTTACCATGAAGAATATCAACAGCAGGAAAACAACATCGATCAGGGGAGTCAGGTTGATGCTCAGTTCTTCCTTTAGCCGCCGCTGAAACTTCACGTAGCCACGCCCTCTTTCATTTCCACACGCCGATCACTGTGCAGAGCATCAACCAGCTTCACCGACTCCTGTTCCAGACCAAGCACGAGAGTTTCCACCCGACGCATAAACATACGGTGAAACATAAAGGCGGGTATTGCGACACATAATCCGGCAGCGGTAGTAATCAATGCCTCCGATATTCCGCCTGCCAGTGCATTGGCATTACCCGTGCCCTGAATCATGATTTCGGTAAACACTTTAATCATTCCGATCACGGTGCCGAGCAATCCGAGTAAGGGTGTAATTGCGGCTATGGTGCCAAGAGTGCTGAGGTAGCGCTCCATCTCGTGCACCACCAAACTGGCAGTCTGCTCGATACTTTCGATCATCGCGGCACGGCCGTATTTGGCGTTGATAAGCCCGGTGGCCAGAATCTGACCCAGTGGTGAGGAAAGACGTAATTCGCGCAGTCTGGCATTATCGAGTTCGTTGTTCTTAATCCAGTTCCAGACCTGGCCCACCACATGTCGCGGGGATATTCTGGCGGCGCTCAGTGTCCAGAATCGTTCGATGATTATTGCGATCGCCACAATCGAACAGAGAATTATCGGCAGCATCAACCAGCCACCCGCTTTCACGATCTCAACCACAAGTGCGCCTCACGAGGAAAATACCGCGCTACTTTACCATATCGTTCCAGCGGATGTGAGCGCAAAAAGCTGACGCTGCTCGCCAGACCAGTAGCGCTGGCGAGTCAACCGATATGTGCTGGGCTGCGTCTCGGAAAGAGTGCCAGACTCGATAGCAATACGAGATGGTTCAGCCCCTGATCGAAACTCAATCATACCCATTTCAGCCGTATTAAAGGCAAAGGCATTCAATGCCTGATAGCGCGCCTGAACCACGTCCGCTGGATGATCAAATTGATTACGGTAACCGCTCGAGTACACCACAAATTGTGGATTTACCGCTGTCACAAATGCATCGGTCGAGGAAGATTTGCTGCCATGATGCGGGGCCAGCAGGACATCACTGCGCAATTGATCAGCGTGAACCCTGAGCAGAGCTGCTTCGGCCAGCGCCTCCACATCGCCGGTTAGCAGTACTGAAGAGCTTGCTGTAGAAATGCGCAGCACACAGGAATTATCGTTGGGACTGCGATAACTGCTTTCATCAGGATGCAGTATTTCAAAGTTGACACCATCCCACTGCCAGCTCTGTCCGCGCAGGCAGTGCGATGTCGGCAGTCCAAAACCGCTGGTCCGCATATCTGTACCCAGCAATAGTTGTTTAACGTCCAGCGCCAGTAACAGTGATTCAAGTCCGCCAGCATGATCATTATCGCCGTGGCTGACCATCAAACGGTCTATTGTGCGGATACCGCGGCTGTGCAGGAACGGCACCACCACGCCGTTGCCGGCATCAAAGCTGTCGCTGAAGCGCGGACCCGTGTCGTAGACCAGAGTATGTGCCGCACTTTGCGCCACCACTGCAAGACCCTGCCCTACATCCAGAAAGCTGATCCAGACTTCTCCATAGCCAGGGCTCGGCAGGCGGGCAGGCATGAACAATGGCAGCATTAACAATGGCGCCAGTATCCGCCCCGGCCAGCCGCGCGGCAGCAACCACAGCACACTACCGAGTCCGGCGAACAAATATGACCAGACGGTTAATCCAGAAAACTGCCAGACCTGCAGCCACGCGAATGACTCCGCCATCCAGCTCATGGTAAGCGTCAGCGTAGTTAATAATTGATCGGCTAAAACCAGCAGGCAAACTCCTGCTCTTTCGTACAACAGCAGACTAAGCAGGCCGAACAGACACAGCGGCACCACCAGCAGACTGACCAGCGGAATCGCAAAAATATTAGCGAGTGGCGATAGCAGTGAAAGCTGTTGCAGCCAGATTGCCAGCGGCACACTCATCCCGACAAACACAACCCACTGCGGACGTCCCCAGGCGGACCAGCGCAGCACCGAGTGCAAATAATTACCGATTTTTGACCCAATATGATCAGTTTTGTCGCGGCTGTCGATCCGTTCAGCCGCCTTTGTCCAACTGGAAAACGCCAACAGCAGCGCACCAACTGCGACAAATGAGAGCCAGAATCCCGCACTCATTGCGCCCAGTGGTGTCAAGATCAGTACCAGTGTCATTGCCACACAGTAACCCAGTGAAGCGGGGAAATTCCGCGCCAGCAGCCGCCCTGACATAAACACCGCCACCATGATCAGCGCCCGCTGGGTTGGCAGGGAAAATCCTGCCAGCACACTGTAAGCAAGAGCGGCTGCGATAGCGCCCACAGCTCCGGCTTTTTGCGCGGGTAGATGCAACAACAGAGCTGGGATCAGCCGCATAAACAGATTCGTCAGCCAATAGCCGAACATTGCGACAAAACCAACGTGAAGTCCGGATATCACCACCAGGTGATTAGTACCAGTGCGCGTAAACAGCTGCCAGCTCGACGGTGCAATCAGATCGCGCTCACCCAGCACCAGCGCCAGAATAATCCCATGATGAGGCAGCTCAGCCGTGGCCTGAAGCAAGCGCTGGCGCAACTGGAAGCGGAGTTTCTGATAGCTGAGGGCATTATCTGCCAGCATGATGTTGAACTCAGTTTCCCGCACATAGCCTTTGGCATTGATGCCCTTTTGCAGCAGCATCAGTTCATAGTCAAATCCACCCGGATTAGCAAAACCATGGGGTCGATTGAGGCGCACCCGCAACCGCCACTGCTGACCTGGCACCAACTGATGATCGCCATAGTAATTGAGCAACACCCGACGTAATTGCGTTCTTCGTGGTCCTTCGATACAGGCATCGGGGTGAAGGTCAAAGCAATCCGCTGTCACTTTAAACTCAAACTGTTGAGCCCTCCCGCCATACCGCGGCAGACTGTCAATCATTCCGTGCACCCAGAAATCTACACCCTCTAACTCTTTCGGCAACCATCCATCGAGCGCATACCTTCCACTCACCACTCCCCAGCCAAAGCCCAGCGCAATGCACAAAATCAGCTGGAGCACCACCAGCACATAACGCCAGCCCCCCGAACCCAAGCGCCTCCCCACCAGCACCAACCCGCCAACAGCCCCACCAATCAGCAGACCCAACAGCGCCAACATCCCGTAGCCAGGCAGCGCCGGCAACCATCCCGCCCCCATAATCCCCACACAAACCGCGATCATCCATGAACGCATAACCCCATCGCTCCGAGCCAGTAATGCGCTAAAAGATATTTCGTCTATACATGTCCACAGCGGGATCCGCACACTGAACCACCGCTATCCTTATGTCCTGAGCAATGGAACTCGCACAGCGAACCACCGCTATCCCTGAGTCATGAGCACCGAAACTCGCACAGCTAACCACCGCTATCCCTGAGTCCTGAGCACCAAAACTCGAACAGCTAACCACCGCTATCCCTTAAGTCCTGAGCACCGAAACTCGCACAGCTAACCACCGCTATCCCTGAGTCCTGAGCACCGAAACTCGCACAGCTAACCACCGCTATCCCTTAAGTCCTGAGCACCGAAACTCGCACAGCGAACCACCGCTATCCGTCAGTCCTGAGCACCGAAACTCGCACAGCTAACCACCGCTATCCGTCAGTCCTGAGCGGTGGAAACTTGCACAGTGGACTGCGGTCCGCCAGGGATGGCGGGCGACGAGCCCCCCATGGACGGGTTCACGGGCGAGTCCGCTGTGCAAGTTTCCACCGCTCAGGACGAGCTACGGAGCTCTCGCCCCCATGGACGGATTCACGGGCGAGTCCGCTGTGCAAATTTCCACCGCTCAGGACGAGCTACGGAGTTCCCTTACCGACTCACGAGTCACAAGTCACAAGTCATTGGTCGGGAGTCAAGTCATGACCCTACACTAACTATATAGCCAGGAAACCCCAATCATTCCAACCGCAAAGCCTCAGCCGGTTGCACCCGGGCAGCGCGCCAGGCAGGGTAGATAGTGGCGAACAGGCACAGCACAAACACCCCCACGCTCACCACAACAATGTCCGAAAATCGCAATTCAGACGGAAGGAAATCAACCGGATAAACATCCGCACTTAGCAACGTTATCCCCAGAGCCTGCTCGATAAACGCAGCAAATTCACCAATGGTTAACGAAAACAGAACCCCAAAAGCCACACCGATCACGGTGCCCATCAAACCCACAATAAGACCCTGCGTCATGAAAATTCTGCCGATGGTACCAGGGCTAGCACCCATGGTACGTAAAATCGCAATATCACCTCGTTTATCCCGCACGATCATAATTAAACTCACCACCAGGTTAAACGCTGCGACCGCTACCAGCAGCCACAGCAAAAAACCCACAATAGTGCGCGACAATCTGATGTTTTCGTAAATATTGCCAAAGATCTGCGTCCAGGTTTCTACATAAAATCCCGCCGGCAGTTCACGGGACAATTGCTCGCGCATTTGATTAACTGCCAGTACATCCATCGACGTTAAACGTAATCCGGAATAAGAATTGCCGAAGCGATAGAGCGCCTGAGCGTCCTGCAGAGTGATGATCGCCATTGCACTATCCAGCTCCAGGGTACCGATCTTGTAGATGCCAGCCACAGTGAACTGGCGCTGGGTAGGCAGGGGTGCAATTGGATTGATCGAGATATTCAAGGAATAAAGATTCACTTTATCGCCGACCACCACACCCAGATTCTCTGCCAGAGTTTCGCCGAGCACGATCATAAAACGCTGCTGCCCCAAAGCACTGACGCTTCCGTAGCGAATAAAACGCTCAAGCATTTCCACTTGATCCGTGCGCTCCGGGTCAATGCCATTTACCAGCACGCCCTTACTGTACGTCATGGCACTTGTGCTGGCAGTTGCGACCACACCCATGGTTTCTATAAGCGGTGCATGTGAAATTATATCTGGATAGGTATTAACGATCTGTTGAACGGCCTCCCAGCTTTCCCGGCTTGTTTTTTCATATGATTTAACTGTCGCATGTGGCACCACTCCGAGGATGTTCTCGCGCACTTCACGATCAAAACCGTTCATGATAGAGAGCACTGTGATCAGCATAGTTATACCCAATGCCAGACCACCAATCGAAAGCAGTGACATGAACGACACCAGCTGACTGCGCTTGCCGACGCTGACGTAACGCAGTGCAACATAGGAAGCAAATGATTTAGACATGAGCCTGAGCCTGCTCCAGACGGCCATTCTGCAACAACAGCATGCGGTCCAGAGAGGCAGCAAACACTTCGTCATGCGTTACCACAATGAAACTGGTCGAGAAATCACGGTTCAAGTCTGCCATTAATGCGTGAATTTCACGGGCAGTATTGCGATCAAGATTACCGGTGGGCTCATCAAGCAGCACACATTTGGGATTAGTCACCAGCGCTCTGGCGATTGCCACGCGTTGTCGTTCACCACCGGAGAGTTCTGAAGGTTTATGCTCAAGGCGGTGCCCAAGCCCGACTCGCTCCAGCAGACTGCTGGCTTTATTGCGGGCAGTGTTCACATTCATATCCGCAATCAGCAAAGGCATACAGACATTTTCCAGTGCAGTGAATTCGCCCAGCAGGTGATGGAACTGATACACAAATCCGAGGTAGCGGTTACGCATCTGCCCGCGCTCGCGCTCGTTGAATTGTGCGAGACTTCTGCCAGCGATAATAACCTCTCCGGCAGTTGGTTCATCCAGACCGCCTAGCAGATTCAGCAAAGTAGTTTTACCGGATCCTGAGCTGCCCACAATGGCAATGCGCTCGCCCGTATGCACCTGCAGATTTACATCTTCAAGCACTCTGACCTCTTGAGGTCCCTGCGTATAGATCTTACCCAGGTGGCGGCACTCCAAAACCAGTTCCGGCGCCTTGTCCCTGTTTACAGCGGCATGAGTGCCTGCCGCATCAGTCGATAAATTGTTCATTAAATTTAAATCCCTGCGCTCTTGTTTATCAGCACTTCTTCAGTGACCTTACTCATAACGCAATACTTCTGCTGGTTGGATACGGCTGGCCCGATACGCGGGATACAGTGTTGCGACAAAGCTCACCATAATCGCCGACACACTGACCAGCCAGACGTCTGACCATTGCAGTTCAGCCCGCAAATGCGAAATCATGTAGACATTGCCGTCCTGAAAACCGGCATTGAGAAAGTTCTCCAGCCATCTGGTGAAATCATCTATATTCGCGGCCAGCAGCACACCCAGAATTGCCCCCAGGGCTGTGCCGAATAAACCAACCGCAGCGCCCTGAGTAATAAAAATGGCCATGATGCTGCCTTTGCCTGCTCCCATGGTTCGAAGAATCGCAATATCGGCGCTTTTGTCCGCCACCACCATCACCAGCGTTGAGATAATGTTTACCGCGCCAATAACTACAATCATCAGCAGCATAAACCCGGTCAGCGTTTTCTCCAGTCGCAACGCATCAAACAGACTTCCCTGGGTTTCCTGCCAGGTAGAAATCGCACTTGCATCCAGTCCAGCACGCAGCTCAGATGCTATGCCCTGCAAAGCTGCGCGGGTAATTGCGCCAGCATTAAACACATCATCCACCCGCAGGCGTAATTGCGCAGCATGCGCTCCGGCACCACCAAACATTTGCTCGGCATCTTCAAGATGAATAATTGCATTATCGTTATTGCCATAGAATCCAAAATCAGCAATTCCGAGTATCCGGAAGGTTCTGGCATCTTCCAATTGTCCATTCACCAGACTGCTGAGCGGAGTAACGCTGGCCTGATCACCCGTGTACAGACCCAGTTTTGCCGCCAGTTGCGTTCCCAGGATGATGCCACTGCCACCTGGCTCAAGTCCTGGCAGTAATGTTTCCATGCTGAAACTGCCAGCCATAGTGACATCAGTCTCAAACTCCGGACTAACACCGCGCAGCTGCACAAACTCCGCGCGACCATCAAACCGCAGCCATGCTTCACCTTCAATGTAAGGTGCTGCGCCAATAACGCCCGGCTGGCCACGCAGCGCGAGCAACAGATCTTGCCATTGTTGATCAGCGCCAATTCTAATGCTGGCATGTGGCACTGCCTTCAGCGTTTCCTCACGCATGGTTGAGGTTGAGCCATTGATAACAGATAACACTGCGATGAGCGCAAGCACCCCAAGTGTGATGCCCAGCATCGAGACAAGGGAGACAAAGGAGATCAGGTGATTTTTTTTGCGGGTTCTGGTGTAGCGCAGCCCGATAAATAATGCGAGCGGTTTATACATATAAGCTATCGCAACTACTAAGCATGACGTTGTAACACTCGCTGTAAGGTTTGGAAGCTGATCGGCGCCATGGGGTGACCTCGCTGGCGTTGGCTCAATAAGAGTGTAACAAAGCGTTGAAGGGCCAGATTCTAGCAGCAGGTATTTGAATTAAAAAGTATTTACTGGTATATTTCCGCCCACGTCGCTGGACCGCTACATTGTTTGAGCGGACTATAAATACCGACAACTGCCACAACACGAATTCGAAGGTATCAGATTGTTCGATACCAGGATCGCATCAGGTGCTTAATAAAAACCGATGCTGAGTTATAACCAGGCAAAAACCACAAGATACAAAACAAGAGTGTGCCGACCTGATGTCGGTACTTACAACAGAAAAAGTCAGACAAATTCGGATAGCATCAAATTCAAGACTGTTCTTCACCGGCGCAACCCAAGTGGTAAAAACCATGGAGCACAGCACAGCAGTCAGTAAAACAGGACGACTGACCGGCAAAAGGTAGAAGCCATAAGCCAGTTACCTTTCTCGAGCCACAGCATAAAGCGCTGGCCGGGACAGTCGAAATTTTAAGTTATTAAAGGAGGATCGGCCACATGCCGGTCCTGTGTAAAGCTTATCACTAAGTGAAGGAGAGCCTGGAAGCCGCGATTAATCAGCGGATCCACGCACCCGAGTGCGGTCAAATACTTTACACATTATTGTCCTGAAGAGCGGCACAGCGCTCTTCCATAGCTACTGCACTGCCGATTTGAACAATTCGGATTACTCTTCTGGCTTAACGGAAAAGTGAACTGAACATGAAAAGAATGTTAATCAATGCAACTCAGGAAGAGGAGTTGCGTGTTGCCCTCGTAGATGGGCAGCGTCTGTACGATCTGGATATCGAAAACCGCGCCAGAGTTCAGAAAAAAGCCAGTATCTATAAAGGCAAAATAACCCGCGTCGAGCCAAGTCTGGAAGCTGCATTTGTAGATTTCGGCGCTGAACGCCATGGTTTCCTCCCCCTTAAAGAAATTTCTCCACAGTACTTTAGCAAACGCGGCAGCGATGGCGGCCGTGTCAATATCAAGGAAGTGGTTGCTGAAGGCACTGAAGTCATTGTGCAGGTTGAAAAAGAGGAGCGCGGCAATAAAGGCGCGGCGCTAACCACTTTTATCAGTCTGGCTGGACGCTACCTCGTTTTAATGCCAAACAACCCCAGAGCGGGCGGTATTTCACGTCGTATTGAAGGTGATGAACGTTCAGAGATTCGAGAAGCAATCGCCGGTCTCAATATCCCTGATGGCATGGGCATCATTGTTCGTACTGCAGGGGTTGGTAAACAGCAGGAAGAATTGCAGTGGGATCTGGACTACCTGATGTCACTGTGGCAGTCGATCAAAGAGGCCGCTGACGTAAAGAAGGCGCCCTTCCTCATCTATCAGGAAAGCAATGTCATTATCCGCACAATCCGTGACTATCTGCGTCAGGATATTGGCGAAGTGCTGTTTGATACCCAGGAATCCTACGACGAGGCTTTGAATTTTGTACGACAGGTGATGCCTCACTACGAAGCCCGCATTAAGCTTTATCAGGAGCCGTTGCCGCTGTTCAATCGTTACCAGATTGAAGCGCAGATCGAAACTGCATTCCAGCGTGAAGTCAAACTGCCTTCGGGTGGATCGATCGTGATCGACCCGACTGAAGCACTGGTTTCCATTGACATCAACTCCTCGCGGGCAACCCGTGGTTCTGATATCGAAGAAACTGCATTGAACACCAATCTTGAAGCTGCTGATGAAATTGCCCGTCAACTGCGTCTGCGCGATATGGGCGGCCTGGTGGTGATCGATTTCATTGATATGAGTTCTGCTAAAAATCAGAAAGACGTCGAGAACCGGATGCGTGATGCCCTGGAAGCAGACCGTGCGCGTGTGCAGGTTGGCCGGATTTCGCGCTTTGGATTGCTGGAGATGTCACGCCAGCGTCTGCGCCCCTCCTTGGAAGAAACCAGCGCTGTAGTGTGCCCGCGGTGTAACGGTCAAGGCGCCATTCGTGATTTGAAATCACTGTCACTTTCTATCCTGCGCGTGCTGCAGGAAGAGGCCAACAAGCGCAAGAGTGTTGAAGTACGCGCCATTGTGCCTGTGTCAGTCGGTGCCTATCTGCTTAATGAGAAACGCAATACCGTTGCCGGCATAGAACAGCAGAGTAATACCCGCATTGTGATAATTCCAAATCCGGCACTTGAGACGCCGCATTATGAAATTCAGGCGATTAATCAGGCTGATATCGGAACAGCGCACAGCACGGCCAGTTATGAAGTTGAAACCTCAGTGGACCGTGTTGAAAGTCTGGTCAAGCCTGAAAAGGTGCTGATTCCCCAGACTGCGGCAGTGCAGGCGCCAGTTATCGCTCAGGCACCGAAGCCGATTGAGCGTGCAGTCCCTCGTAAGAAAGGTCTGTTTGGCTCATTAATATCTGCGTTTACTGGACTTCTTTCTGGCGCTGCCAATGATGAGGTACAGGAAGTAGAGAAAAAGCCAGTAAGCAGCCAGCCGCGGCGTAACCAACCGCGCAGACAAGGTCAGGAACGCAGCACTGGCCAGGATCGCGGGCAGCAAGATCGCAGTCAACAAGGGCGCAGAGAGGGTGGCCGCTCAGAAGAACGAGAAGGCAGAGACGCATCTGCTAACCGTGGTGGTGAAGTTGCACAGGGACGCCGACGTGGCCAGGGGCAAGCTCAGGGTCAGGGTCAGGGTCAGGGTCAGGGTCAACCACAGGGGCAGAGCAGAATCCGTCCTCCGGCAGAAGCGGCAATTGTTCAGCCACGCACAGAAGCACGTGATGGGGCTGCCCAGGAAGAGGGTGACGACGCTAAGAAATCACAGCGTCGCAGTGGCAATCGTCGTCCAAGAAATACCGCACAACGTCGTCGCGGACCACGTCCCGAAGCAGCGGAAGGTCAATCAGTTGAATCGCTCGAACAGTCCGCACAACTTGAAACCGGAATGGTAGAACCAGCACGTGAAGTTGCCGCCGTTGAACCACAGCGACGTACTCCACCGCAGCGACGCACTCCAGTTCCAGAAAAAGCTGAAGCCGAAGTTGTTGAACAACAGGCTGCAACTGAAACTAATTCAGTCCTTGCTGAGCCAGATTTTGCGCCCCAGGAGCCCTCTAATCCTCAAGCAACAGAACAGCAGGCTGTTGATCAAAGGCCAGCTGAACCGTTGGCTGCCGAACAGGCATCTGACCCCGAGGCAGCATCTGCTGACCTTTCAGCAGATACCAGCGTAGACGTCGTCGAAGCAGACAACGAGGCGGGTGTTGATGGTGCTGATGGTATTGATAGTGCTGAAGCCCCATCACGCAGCCGCGGTCGCAAAAGACCAGCAGATCGCAGCCGTCGTGGTAGATCACGACCAGCGAAAGACGCTGGCACTGATTACGAACAGCAGGCTGAAGCAGCGGTAAGCAGTAAATCAGGTGAAACGCAGTTGGATCTGATTACTGACAACGCTCCTGCTGTAAAAGCGTCGGCTGCGGAAAAAGCGCCTGTTGCAGAAAAAGCTCCGGTAGAAAAGACTCTGACAGAGAAAACTTTTGAACAGACCGCTCCTGTCGAAAAAGCTCCTGCAGCAATCAAACCTCCAGCTGATAAGCCAGTGGTTGGTAAAGCGGCAAAAGCGCCTGCAACGCCGGTGGCAGAAAAGCCAGCGGCACCTGCAGAAAAGAAAACACGAGCTGCTGAATCCAGTCCGAAATCAGGCAAGCCAGCGCGTGAAAGCACTTCTGCTTCGACTTCTGAACCAGCAGCGAAGGGACGCGCTCCAAATGATCCAAGAGAGATCAAACGCAGACAGCAGTTACTTGCTGCCGCCGTCGCCGAAGGTGTCGCTCAGGATCGCGAAAACAAGAGTTCCGAGTAATTAGAACTTAACACCTCCGGGTATCCAAATATCCGGACAAAAAAAACCCGGCTCAGACCGGGTTTTTTTATGCATCACTTTTGATCGTCTGACCGATCCGAATTACAGTTTTTCAGCCAGCTCTGGCATCACCTTAAACAGATCTGCAACCAGTCCATAATCAGCCACCTGAAATATCGGTGCCTCTTCGTCTTTATTGATCGCGACAATCACTTTGCTGTCTTTCATTCCAGCCAGATGCTGAATGGCGCCGGAAATTCCAACGGCGATGTAGAGATCAGGTGCAACTATTTTACCGGTCTGACCTACCTGCATATCATTTGGCACAAAGCCAGCATCAACGGCTGCCCGTGAGGCACCAATTGCAGCGCCTAGTTTATCTGCCACTTTCTCCAGCAGAACAAAATTCTCACCGTTCTGCATACCGCGCCCACCGGAAATCACAATGGATGCGGCAGTCAATTCGGGGCGCTCTGAAACCGACAGTTCTTCGCTCACAAACCGCGAAATGTCCTGAGATTTAACCGTATCAATGTTCTCAATTGACGCGGTTGAATCACCACTTGCCGCTTCAGCAAAGGCAGTGGTACGCACAGTAATTACCTTCACAGAATCGCTGGACTGCACTGTCGCCAACGCATTTCCAGCATAAATTGGCCTGACAAAGGTATCGGCGCTGTTCACTTGAATCATGTCAGTAATCTGCGCGACGTCCAGCAGTCCTGCAACGCGCGGCATCAGATTTTTACCACTGGTTGTGGCCGCAGCCAGAATATGTGAGAACCGCGTACCCAGCTCAACAATCAGTGGAGCAAGGTTCTCAGGAAGCTGATGCTCATAAACGGCGTTGTCGGCCACCAGCACATTGCTAATACCTGTAATCTTAGTTGCTACTTCCGCCACTGCGCTGCAACCTGAACCCGCAACCAGAATACTAACATCCTGATCAATCGCCTGTGCGGCAGTGACGGCACTTAGAGTACCTGCTTTCAATACTGAATTATCGTGTTCGGCTATTACTAATACACTCATCTCATCAACCCTTCTCGTGGTTCCTGGTTTTAGCGTCAGATTACTTTGGCTTCGGTTCGCAGCTTCTTAATCAGTTCGTCCACATCGGCAACTTTGACACCTGCCGAGCGACCCGCTGGCGCCTCGACACTGATTACTTTCAAACCCGAGCTGGTATCAACACCCAGATCCGCAGGAGTTACTGTGTCTATGGGTTTCTTTTTTGCCTTCATGATATTTGGCAGCGAGGCGTAACGCGGTTCGTTCAAACGCAGGTCGGTGCTGACCACGGCAGGAAGTTTTAAGGCTACAGTCTGCTCACCGCCATCAATTTCACGCGTAACCGTGATCGTGTCACCGTCAATCTGCAGATTACAGGCGAAGGTACCCTGAGGCATACCGGTAATTGCAGCCAGCATCTGAGCAACCTGATTATTATCTGAGTCAATGGATTGCTTACCCAGCAGAACCAGATCAATGCCCTCTTTCTCAACAAGGCTTTTCAGCAGTTTGGCAACCACCAACGGGGGCACCTCGCCGTCCATTTCAACATGAATGCCGCGATCTGCACCCAGAGCCAGCGCAGTACGAATCTGCTCCTGACAGGGTCTTTCGCCGATGGAAACTGCGATGACTTCGTCAGCCAGGCCTTTTTCTTTAATACGGATAGCTTCTTCGATAGCGATCTCACAGAACGGGTTGATTGCCATCTTGGCATTGCTTAAATCGACGCCACTTTTATCCGCCTTAACTCGAACTTTAACGTTCGCATCAACAACACGTTTAACTGCTACAAGAATCTTCATGGATTTTCCAACTCAAGAGTTTATAAAGGATGCTTCTCGACAATGAGACTCCGCAAATCCTGAGGATTTAACGTGAGGACAGGGCCAAAAAAAGGGGGTCATGATGCCGCTTTTATCCAGTCGCGTCAATCACTGGCAGCCCGACCTACCGGGTTGGAACACTCATTTACTTGTCAGAGCCCAGTGCAAAAAAGCACCCGGCACTCCACACACCAGGCACAGACGGACCATTCAAAGGACCTTGCTCAAGCAGCTCAGCTAACTGGTAAAAGACATTACGTGCAATGAGTGCATACAGATTACCTCTGCACAGTAATCTGGGGTGCGGGACATCGCTTGCAGGATCGATGCCTGCCTCAATGGGGTGGTCTTTATCTGCCAGAATGCGTTCTTCCGTATTGGTGATGAACCAAAGCTTCTGGTCTTTACCCTTGCCTTCTACTTCCAGCAACTGCGCTACAAACGGATAGTCGTCCACCTGGATGCGCACTTTCTCAACTGGGGTAACCAGATAATAATGGCCATCGTCGTCCAGCCGAAGTATCGAGGAAAACAGCTTGACCATCGCTGCACGCCTTATCGGGGAGTTTTGATAATGCCAGCTGCCATCACTGGCAATGCGCATATCAATGTCGCCGCAGAACGGCGGGTTCCATAGATGAACCGGAGCCGGACCGCTGGTCTGTTTGATCGCCTGGACCAGACCATCAGGATCAAAATCGACTTTGTTCACAGGCCTGCTCCCTTGGTCAGCGAATGTGATGCGCAAAGTGCTTCAAATAGCATAAATACCCGGCGCATTACGCCAATAGCCTTTGTAATCCATACCAGATCCAAATAAATATCGGTCATCACTATAAAGACCAGTAAAGTCGGCTACGGGTAACAAGTCGCTGCGCCGGTCGTGCTGTTTATCTACCAGCACCGCAGTGCGCACACTGGCGGCCCGCTGATCTTCACAGTACTGACTAATCTGAGCCAGCGTTTCGCCCTCATCCAGAATATCGTCGATGAGCAGCACATGACGCCCTTGCATCGGCGTTGCGGGATAAACTTTCCATTGCAGATCAGTTCCGGTCAGCTCTTCGCGATAGCGCGTGGCATGCAGATAATCCAGCTGTAAAGGAAATTTCAACCGCGGAATCAGCTTACCGGTTACTACCAGAGCGCCATTCATCACACATAAAACCAATGGATTAAGCTGCGCCATGCTGGCAGTAATCTGCTTAGCCATTTGATCCAGGACATTATCCACATGCTCCTCTGTGTATAGACAGCTTGCCTGCGCCAGAACCTGATTCAACTCATCGACTGTCACGTTGCAACGCTCCCTGGTTCAGCAGCTTTTCTCATTTTAACTTCGGGTTCACGCTGCGCGCTGTCGCTAAATATCCGCGCGTCAAATCCTTCAAGTGTAGTCGTTGGAAATGCAAACTCTGCACCGTGTGACAGCACAATATCGACCACCTTTAACAATACATCCTGTTTTACCGCATGAAATTCAACCCAGTTGGTGGTTCTGGTAAATGTGTAAATAAAGAACTCGAGAGAAGATGCGGCATATTTATCAAAATTCACCATTAATATCTGGCTGTCATCAATATCTGGATGTTTAATCAGCATTTCTTTAATTTCGTTGACAATCGCTTCCATTTTATCGGCATCCTGATAGCGAATACCTACCGTTTCCTTGATACGTCGATTCGTCATCCGCGAAGGATTCTCAAGACAGACCGTACTGAAAACTGAATTTGGAATGTACAAGGGGCGCTTATCAAAAGTACGAACCACAGTGAGGCGCCAGCCGATTTTCTCTACAGTCCCTTCAATATTTCGGTCAGGAGAACGAATCCAGTCACCAATCACGAAAGGCCTGTCCATATAGATAGTCAATCCACCAAAGAAGTTAGCCAGCAGATCTTTGGCCGCAAAACCTACCGCGATACCCCCTACCCCGCCAAAAGCCAGCAGAGCGGTGATTTCTATACCCAATGTCGGCAAAGCGACCAGAATGCCGGAAATAATGACAGACAGACGCAGCAGTTTTGCAATCGCTGTCAGGGTGGTGACATCGAAGCTGTCTCCCCAGCGCGCTCTGCCTAAATCCTGATTACCGACATAACGCCCTTCAATAATGCTGATAAAACGGACCAAACACATCACAAACAACAGCACAACGGTCAATCGTCGCACTATGGCCAGATTGACGTCCGATAGCACTGCACTTTCAATATAGGTATTACCGATACCGACAGCCCAGGTCAGGCCGATTACGAGAATAATAATATTGACCGGAGTTCGTGCCGCCTCTACTAAAGCGTCATCCCACACTTTATCGGTAGTAGAGAAACGCTTATGCAGACGACGCAGTATTCGGGTAGCAA
>JBDNGQ010000048.1:0-2237 GCA_041689205.1 Pseudohongiellaceae bacterium
ACGGCGTGTCCTGAGCGGCTGACTACTCCCCGTAGATCGAAATGCGAAGTTCGGTTTTAACCGACCGAGATGCGGAGCTCGGTTATATAGATGCCGAGCTCCGATAAATCAGCGTTGCGTGCTGCTGAGCTGTGGACTCTGATCAACATACTGCCAGCTCACCGAACCAAAGAACATTTCGTCCCAGCTCTGGTCGCCCCATGGCACTGAGCGGGCCGGATCCGGGTTGGCTTTATTCTGCACCGAATTATCAAAAGCGCCAATTGCCACTATACGCGTACCGGCAGGAACCAGCTTCGGCTCCTCCAGCTGATAACGCAGCTGCCAGTTGTAATTGTAGTTAGCGATATTGATCAACAGCTCAGAGCTGCCATCCGGGTAATGCGCCTCAAAACGCATGCGCTTGCCACGAAAATGCATATGCGGCAGGAAGCCCTGCAAATAAGCATCACGCTGGATAGTGATCGATTTAGTCTGTTCAAAATCAGGATCGTAGGGAGGAATGTTGGTCCAGTCCGGCGTGAAAATACAGGCACATTGACCGGACATTCTCTTTTCCGGGACTACGCCTTCAGGATAGAACCAGACGCCAATTTCACTGGCATCAACCGTTTCTCTGCCATTGGTGGTGTAATGCAACTGCAGAGAAATCTGTGATCCTGCCTTCAGCAGCCCGCCAGTATTCTCAGGCTCGACGCTCGGCTCGGCACCAGGAATATAAGCAGTAATATTGGCTTCATCCGGATTCCCGCCGCCAACAAAGCCGCGTCGACCGGTAGCGCCTGGAGGAATTATATTATTCAGGGTATGGTGCAGAACGGTGCGGTCGCCTGGTATGTACTGACTGGCGCGAACCCAGCGATCACTCTCCAGATCCAGTGGCACGGTTACCCGGATGTAATCCAGCACGCCGGTCGCAGGAATACTCTGCGGAGGCACTTTGATAATCATGTCTGGTTCACCGAAGGCCCATTTGGTTTCCGGCCAGGTAAGTTCGGCCAGCGGGTCGGTTGTCCCATCTTTTGGCGAACCTGCAGCAATCCAGTGCAACAGTTTCTGCTGATCATCGGTGGAAAGCACATAATCGTTGCGGAAGTTGCCGACATGCGGATCAATCTGGCCTGGTGGCATACGCTTGGTCATCAGCACTTCGCGGATCATCGGTGACCAGCCCTGCGCCATGGCATGACTGTCCATTGCAAAGGGGGCAATGCCGCCATCACGGTGACAGCTGGCACAGTTTTCAGCCAGAATCGGTGCAATCTCCTTACTGTAGGAGACACCGGCCTGCATATTCTTGTCGCGTGCCGTATAGGCAACCGGACTGCCCTGAGCAGCAACCACCGAATTAGTGACCGCTTTGCCCGCAGCTATTTCTGCCAGCGCATCAGCGAAAGGCTGATCAGCAGGGCCACGGTAAACAACACGGAAGGAACGTGGATCGAACAGGAAAACCTCACCGGCTTTATCAATGCCCATTGATTCAGAGATCAGCTGTGCATCATCAATCAGCACCGGAACGTCCAGGCCATAAGAGGCCACTTCCTGACTGACCGCCGCACGGGCTTCACCCAGCGGATTGAGCATCATGAACTCGACGCCCTGAGAATCATACTGTGCATGCATAGCGCGAAATGCAGCAACTGCTTGCTTCGTTGCTGCACTGCCATTGGCCTGCACCAGAAAGGCGATGGCTTTGTGATCGTCATACCAGGCCATATGATGGAAGTAACCCTTATGGTCCAGCAGCGCAAAATCGCCGACCCGCTCCGCCGCCCCTGCAAACGCAGGAACCAGGCACAGAGCTGTCAGCAGGGACACCAGTCGTTTTTTCACGTTTTTCTCCTCTGACGCCTGATTTGAACGATCAGGCGGCACATTATTGTTAGCTGCAGTTTATCCCACTGCTGTACCGACAAACCTGAAGGTTTACCGACATTTAACATTCCTTGAACCGACGCTAGCACAGTAATGACAGATTGCAACTGACTGTTTCGGCCACGTCCCCATGATGCGATGAGACCAACAAAACCTGCGGTAAGAGTCTTCCCTGCAAGCCTGGAATCAATCCAGCTTCAAAACCTGAGCAGACCTTGAATGTTAGTAGCAAGTAGAACTGTCCGGTTTAGTAGCACGTGAATTGTCCGCTTTTCGGGTTGATGTCTACCACCTTGTCGATGGTCGGCATCCAGATGCTGTGTGCGGAATTACGCAGCATCTCCCACTTCTTGTCGACT
>JBDNGQ010000049.1:0-40321 GCA_041689205.1 Pseudohongiellaceae bacterium
AACGCAACAAACAATAAGGAACACAAACCAGCATTGGATCACCCTTGGAGGAAATACCCCGACGGCAAGTCCGCCACCGAGGGGCGTAACGTTAGCCTGTAATAGGAGTAGCGCAGGAGAAAAGGGACATTTCTATTTAGCGTTGACACGGCAACCCCTGTAATATTGTGAGCCCCATCACAGAGTTCATTGTCATGGCTGGGCCTTTAGCACCTCTTCAACAAGCTCATTCATGAATGGCTCATTTACTGTTGGGTACCAATCAAAACGAAGTGCATATTCCAGCCCAATGTGAATACCGATTCAGCGTCAATTATCTTGGCGATTGACCGTCGGTTGACATTACTCGTTTTACCCCTGTTCACGCACTGATGTCTTCCTCCGATAGCTTTCTCCCTGAGACTGCATGATGGCCTGCAGGGCTCACAAAGTAGCCCCGCATCATTCCAAAATTTCCTCCGGACGATGGGTGCTCAACGTATCTGGCCTTGATCCGCTGGTCTGTGAATGAGATAAGCTGCGCCTGCGCGTAGTTCGGGAGCAAGGCTTCAGCCATAGCCAGAGCAGAGATACCACCGATGGAAATTGCCGCTGCCCGTTTAAAGAACTGCTGCTGATCAATATAACCATGGCAGTACTTATCATAGAGGTCGTAAACGCGGTCATCAATCTGGTCTGGCTTTTCGAAATATACGTGCGGTTCCCGGAAGCAGTGCTACCTCTACTCAACAGTCACCGATTTAGCAAGATTACGCGGGTGATCTACGTCAGTGCCTTTAAGGATAGCAACGTGATAAGACAGCAACTGTAAGGGAATAGTGTAAATAATCGGCGCCAGCACGTCCGGCACCGCAGGCACATTAATCACTTTGCAGCCGGCATCATTCTCAAATCCGGCGGACTCATCTGCAAACACGATCAATTGACCACCGCGGGCACTCACTTCCTGCAGATTAGCTTTGAGCTTACCCAGCAGTTCGTCATTGGGTGCAACTGCAATCACTGGCATTTTATCGTCTACCAGCGCCAGCGGGCCATGTTTTAACTCTCCGGCCGGATAGGCCTCAGCGTGAATATAAGAAATTTCCTTCAGCTTCAACGCGCCTTCTTTGGCCACCGGATACTGGATACCACGGCCAAGGAACAGCGCATGCTGTTTGTCGGCTAGGCTGCGGGACAACAGCTGGATTTCGCGGTCCAGTTCAAGAGTCTTGTTTATCAAGCCCGGCAAGGCATGCAGGTCTTTAACATAGCCAGCCTCTTCCTGTTCAGAAAGCCCATTGCGGCGGCCCAGCACAATAGTCATTAACAGCAGTGCGCACAGCTGGGTAGTGAATGCTTTGGTTGATGCCACGCCTATCTCGCGGCCGGCTATGGTCAGCAGGCTGAAGTCGGATTCGCGTACCAGTGAACTGGTAGCGACATTACAGATAGCCAAGTGCCCCACATAGTTGGCCTGCTTCGCAAAACGCAGGGCCGCCAGAGTATCGGCGGTTTCACCTGACTGGGAAATAGTGACAAACAGGGTGCCTTCCTGCACCACGATATTCCGGTAGCGGTAGTCGCTGGCAATATCGACATTGCACGGCATCTTTGCGATATTTTCCAGCCAGTATTTGGTGATCAGCCCGGCATGCGAACTCGTGCCACAGGCAACAATCTGCACACTTTTTACCTGATCAAAAATTGCTTTCGCCTTTACACCGAATGCTTCTTCCAATACCTGCCGTTCACTGATTCTGCCATTGAGGGTGTTTTTTACCGCCCTCGCCTGCTCATGGATTTCCTTGAGCATAAAGTGACCATGGAGTCCTTTATCGATTTCGGCCAGTTCGCTGCTGATCTGGGTTATCGGCCGCTCAACGCGAACACCGTCTTGCCAGATGCTGTAACTGTCCAGAGTAAGCTCAGCAATATCGCCTTCCTCAAGATAGATATAACGATCGGTCACCTGTCCCAGTGCTAGGGCATCCGAGGCGATAAAGTTTTCGCCGATACCAACACCGATAACAAGTGGACTGCCACTGCGCGCAGCAACTATCCGATCAGGGAATTTCTCGCTGATTACACACAGGCCATAAGCACCATGTAGCTTTTTAACTGTTTTGGTGACAGCTTCCAGCAGCGTCACCTTGCTATCAACGCAGGCCTGATGAATTAGATGCACGATAACTTCCGTGTCCGTTTCAGTAATGAACTGGTAGCCTTCTTCTTTCAACTGTTTGCGCAGCGCTTCGTAATTTTCAATGATGCCATTGTGTACCAGCGCCACCTCAGAGCCAGAGATGTGTGGATGCGCATTCGCTTCGCTGGGGACACCGTGGGTAGCCCAACGGGTATGCGCTATACCGAGTTTCCCGGTCAATGGCGTCCGGTTTAAAGACTGCGCCAGTTTCTCTACCTTGCCTACCGCTTTCAGACAGGCAATTTTATTGGTCCGCTCATTGATCAACGCCATACCGGCGGAATCATAACCGCGGTACTCCAGTCTTTTCAGGCCTTCCAGAAGAATCTCTGGGACTTCACGCTGTGCGACAGCGCCAACAATTCCACACATAAAAACCTCTTAATCCTGTTTTTTTAATGGCCTCTGCCATCCTTCAATATTTCTTTGGCGACCGCGCGCAACTGCCAGATTCTCACTGGGAACGTTGCCGGTAATTGTGGAGCCTGCCGCTATGGTCGCATCTTCGCCGATCTTTACCGGCGCAACCAATGCCGTATTTGAACCGACGAAAACGCCATCGCTGATTTCAGTCTGATATTTATTTACACCATCGTAATTGCAGGTAATGGTTCCCGCACCGACATTAACATTCTCGCCCAGAGTAGCATCGCCAATATAACTGAGATGGCTGACCTTGCTGCCTTTTCCTATATGTGCCTTTTTAGTCTCGACGAAATTGCCAATCTTTGCTTTGTCTTCGAGGATTGTTCCAGGCCTGATTCTGGCGAAGGGCCCTACTGAACAGTTGGATCTGATCTGTGCCCCTTCGACAATAGAGTTAGGGAGAATCGTTGACCCATCGCCGATAGTAGAATTACGGATAATGACATTGGCGCCAATTTTTACTCTATTTCCAATTTTAACGTCACCTTCCAGAATAACGTTGATATCAATTTCGACATCTTTTCCAAACTCCGGCTCCCCGCGTATATCCAGGCGCTGCGGATCGGCCAGAGTCACACCTTGCAGCGCAATATTTTTAGCTCGCTCAATTTGATAATGGCGTTCCAATTCGGCCAGTTGCAATCTGTTATTTACTCCCTGTACTTGAAAGGCATCTTCGATGATCATTGTTTCTATTGCGTCGCCGTCGCTGTGTGCAAGCCCGATGATATCGGTCAGATAATATTCGCCTTGTGCGTTTCCTGTAGTCAGTCGCGCCAACCAGCGTGTGAGGTGCACTGCTGATACTGCGATGATGCCGCTGTTGATTTCAGTAATCTTCCGCTGTTCTTCGCTGGCATCTTTTTCTTCCACAATGGCTGTAGCGGTGCCATGTTCGTCACGCACAATTCTGCCGAGCCCATAGGGCGTGTCTGTAATAAGTGTAAGTACTGCGACGGCTGCTTTGCGGGTTTTTTCCAGTAACTGCAGCAACGTTCCGGTTTTCAGCAAAGGCACATCACCGTATAAAATTAGCACCGTGCTGTTTTTCTGTAAATGAGGTAATACCTGCATAACTGCGTGACCCGTCCCCAACTGTTCAGTTTGCTCTACCCAGTTGAGTGTTGAATCTGCGGCGAAGCTCTGCCTGACGAGTTCGCCCTGGTAGCCGGTTACCAGATGCGTTTTTGTGGCTTTGAGTTCCGCCGCGGCATCAACCACATGGTCAAGCATCGATTTGCCGCCAACCCTGTGCAGAACTTTCGGGATATCTGAATACATCCGTGTACCTTTGCCTGCGGCAAGGACAATAACTTCCAGCAACATGATGATTTCCGTGAATTTTGCAGTCGAAAAAAAAGGGTAGCAGAGCCACCCTTTTTACCGTTTTTCCCTATTAAAGTAAAAACTATTTACGCATTTGACGCAGCGCTCGCAGCTGTGCAACCGCTTCAGCGAGCTGGGCAGCTGCGCGCCCGTACTCAAACTCTGCACCCTTATTAGCTATCGCACGTTCAGCATCTTTGATTGCTTCCAGAGCCGCGGCTTCACTAACGTCTGCCGCTCGAATAGCGATATCTGCCAGTACGGTGACAATGCCACTTTGCACCTCAAGAAAACCGCCCGACACGTAGTAGACTTCTTCCTTATCTCCAGGCAACACTACGCGTACCGGCCCCGGAATCAATGCCGTCAGCAAAGGCGCGTGCCCAGGTACCACACCAAGATCTCCCAGGGTTCCGGTTGCCACTACCAGCTCAACAATTCCGGAAAAAATCTGTCGCTCTGCACTTACGATGTCGCAATGCATTGTCATCGCCATAGTCTTCTCTTCTCTTCTCTCAGCGTTTCTGTCAACGCGTTTCCTGATGGGACGTTATTTCAGGTTTTTGGCCTTTTCCAGCACTTCGTCGATGCTGCCTACCATGTTAAAAGCCTGCTCAGGGATATGGTCGTAATCGCCCTGAAGAATGCCTTTGAATCCTGCAATCGTGTCTTTCAGCGAAACGTATTTGCCAGGGGTGTTGGTAAATATTTCTGCCACGAAGAAAGGCTGCGACAGGAAGCGCTGTATTTTACGGGCGCGGGATACGGTCTGCTTGTCTTCTTCTGACAGCTCATCCATACCCAGAATCGCGATAATGTCTTTCAGCTCTTTGTAACGCTGCAATACTGACTGCACGCCACGTGCTACATCATAATGTTCCTGTCCAATAACCAGCGGGTCCAGCTGACGTGACGTTGAGTCCAGTGGATCAATCGCCGGGTAAATACCCAGCTCAGCGATTGAGCGTGACAGTACCACGGTCGCATCAAGGTGGGCGAAGGTGGTTGCCGGTGATGGGTCAGTCAAATCGTCCGCTGGTACGTACACGGCCTGAATTGAAGTGATTGATCCGGTCTTGGTGGAGGTAATACGTTCCTGCAGTACACCCATCTCTTCTGCCAGAGTTGGCTGATACCCTACCGCTGATGGCATACGACCCAGAAGTGCTGATACTTCCGTTCCCGCGAGTGTGTATCGGTAAATATTATCTACGAAGAACAGTACGTCACGGCCTTCGTCACGGAATTTTTCGGCCATGGTCAGACCCGTCAACGCTACACGCAGACGGTTGCCGGGTGGCTCATTCATCTGGCCGTATACCATCGCCACTTTAGAGTTCTGCAGATTGTCCATGTCGATTACTTTGGATTCCTGCATCTCGTGGTAGAAGTCATTACCTTCTCGAGTTCGCTCACCTACTCCGGCAAACACAGACAGGCCGCTGTGCGCTTTTGCGATGTTGTTGATCAACTCCATCATGTTTACGGTTTTACCTACACCCGCACCACCGAAAAGGCCCACTTTACCGCCTTTGGCAAACGGACAGATAAGGTCGATAACTTTAATGCCGGTTTCCAGCAGTTCATTTGAGGCTGCCAGTTCTTCATAGGCCGGCGCTTTACGGTGAATCGGCATACGATCCTGTTCACCAATCGGGCCACGCTCATCAATGGGGTTGCCCAGCACATCCATGATGCGGCCAAGAGTTTCCAGACCAACCGGAACAGAGATCGGCGCACCTGTATCTGTCACATCCAGTCCTCGCGACAGACCTTCCGTACTACCCATTGCAATTGTACGTACCACCCCGTCGCCTAATTGCTGCTGCACTTCCAGTGTGATGTCTTTGCTGACGATTTTCAGTGCGTCATAAATTTTAGGCACTGATTCCCGTGGGAATTGTACGTCGATTACAGCACCAATAATTTGTACGATGCGACCGCTCATGTCCGGTTCCTCTTTAATAAATCTTTAACAACTTTTGAATTAGCTTTATGTTTCCTGCATCCCGACCGGCGCGCTTATACTGCTGCGGCGCCGCCTACTATCTCGGACAGTTCTTGCGTAATCGATGCCTGACGCGCCTTGTTGTAGACCAGCTGCAGATCCTGAATCAGGTCTCCGGCATTGTCTGTTGCGCTCTTCATGGCCAGCATTCGTGCGGCCTGCTCACAGGCTTTGTTCTCTACTACCGCCTGAAAAACCTGTGACTCCATATAGCGGGTCAGCAGACCGTCCAACAATTCCTGTGCCTGGGGCTCGTAGATGTAATCCCAGTGATGCTTGAACTCTTTATTCTCTGAGGCTTCGAGTGGCAGTAACTGCGCTATCGTTGGCACCTGTGTCATGGTATTCACAAACGTATTGCTGACGATATACAAACGATCAATCTCAGCACTGGCGAATTTATCCAGCATGACTTTGACAGCACCAATAACATTTTCCAGCTCTGGCGCGTCACCCATGCCACGTACCGCAGCAACCACATTGCCACCATAGTTATTGAAGAACGAGGTCGCCTTGCCACCCACTGCGCAAAAGTCGATATCAACATTCTGCTTCTTCCACCCCACCATGGCTTTAACGGTCACTTTGAACGCATTGGTGTTCAAGCCACCGCAAAGGCCACGATCGCTTGAAATAACAATATAACCAACTCGCTTTACTTCACGCTTACTGAAATAGACATGCCTGTATTCGGGAGTCGAATTAGCAACGTGTCCGATAACTTCGCGAATCCGCGTGGCGTAGGGTTTACCTACCGCCATGCGTTCCTGCGCTTTGCGAATTTTGCTGGCAGCAACCATCTCCATTGCGCTGGTTATCTTCTGCGTGTTCTTAATGCTCGAGATCTTGTTTCGTATCTCTTTGCCACTAGCCATAATTCACCGTATCTTGCTCAGTGTTCAAGGTTCTTCAGGAGCCAGGCTCCCGGGCTTACCAGGTCTGTGTTGCTTTGAACTTGTTGATTAGCGCTTTGAACTGACTGGAGATCTCATCATTGTAATCACCAGACGCATTCACTTTGGCCAGCAGATCAGCATGTTCGCTGTTTGCGTACGACAGCAAGGCTTTCTCGAACGCAACAACCTTAGTCAGCTCCACATCTTTCAAAAAGCCTTCGTTGGCGGCGAACAGCACCAGACCCATTTCTGCTACTGACTGCGGTGAGTACTGCGCCTGTTTCATCAACTCGGTTACGCGCTGTCCGTGCTCAAGCTGCGAGCGTGTCGCGTCATCCAGATCAGAGGCAAACTGTGCAAAAGCTGCAAGCTCACGGTACTGAGCCAGTGCGATACGGATACCGCCGCCAAGCTTTTTAATAATTTTGGTTTGTGCCGCGCCGCCTACTCGCGAGACCGACAGACCGGCGTTAATCGCTGGGCGGATACCGGCATTGAACAGGTTACTTTCCAGGAAGATCTGACCGTCGGTGATTGAAATCACGTTGGTTGGAACGAACGCAGAAACGTCACCCGCCTGCGTTTCAATAATTGGCAGTGCTGTCAAAGACCCGGTTTTGCCTTTTACTTCGCCGTTGGTGAACTTCTCCACGTAATCAGCGTTTACGCGTGATGAACGCTCCAGCAGACGTGAATGCAAATAGAATACGTCTCCGGGGTAAGCTTCACGGCCTGGCGGACGACGCAGCAGCAGAGAGATTTGGCGGTAGGCCCACGCCTGCTTGGTCAGATCGTCATAAATGATCAACGCATCCTGACCGCGGTCACGGTAATACTCGCCCATTGAGCAGCCTGAGTAAGGCGCGATAAATTGCATGGAGGCTGGATCGGAGGCGCCGGCCGCCACCACAATGGTATATTCCATCGCGCCATGCTCTTCCAGTTTATGCACTACGTTAGCAATAGAAGACTGCTTCTGTCCGATTGCAACATAGATACATTTGACGCCTTTGCCGCGCTGGTTAATGATGGCATCGATAGCAACCGCTGTTTTACCAACCTGACGGTCTCCAATGATCAGTTCGCGCTGACCACGACCAATTGGCACCATCGCGTCGATTGCTTTCAGACCGGTCTGCACGGGCTGGTCAACTGACTGTCTGGCGATTACGCCAGGGGCTACTTTTTCTACCGGCGAGGTCAGTTTGGCATTGACAGGACCCTTACCATCAATTGGCTTACCGAGCGCGTCGACAACGCGGCCTTCCAGCTCAGGACCAACAGGGACTTCCAGAATTCGTTTAGTGCAACGGCAGGATTGGCCTTCCGCCAGGGTTTTATAATCGCCGAGAACCACAGCACCAACGGAATCTCTCTCCAGGTTCAGCGCCATACCGAAGATGCCGCCTTCAAACTCGATCATCTCACCGTACATAACATCCGCAAGACCATGAATGCGGATAATACCGTCGGAAACACTAACGATAGTGCCTTCATTTTTTGCCTGTACGGAAATATCGAGGTTATCAATCCGCTGTTTAATAATTTCACTGATTTCTGATGGATTCAGTTGTTGCATGCTAATTCCCTCATTCCCAGATTTTCTAGGAATTCATTGCTTCGGCTAATTTGATCAATTTTCCACGAACAGAACTGTCGATAACGGTATCGCCTGCTCGAATGACAGCGCCCCCAATCAGGTGTTTGTCGACTTTAGTCTGCAGATTAATCTGTCTGCTCAAACGGGTCTGGAGAGCCTGGGTTAATGTGTTCACAACGTCAGTGCTTAAAACAAAGGCTGTGGACAATTCAACATCAACAGTCTTTTCCTGATTCGCTTTCAGCGCTTCAAAAATTTCAGCAATTTCTGGCAGCAGCACCAGGCGTTTGTTTTCCGCCAGCAACTTTACCAGGTTCTGTCCTCTCGGTGACAACTCGTCACCACACAGATCAATCAAAGCGCCGGACTGCTGAGCTGCCGATAACTCAGGTGAGGTCAGATGCAGACGAACTTTATCGTTCGCAGCAAGTGCAGCAAGCAGTCCCAGCATTTTCGACCAGGCGCCAAGATCTTTATCTGCCATAGCGGCTTCGAAAGCTGCCTTTGCATACGGTCTGGCTAATGTAATCGACTCGGCCATGAATTATTTCGCCTATAGTTCTGCAGCGAGCTTTTTGACGAGCTCTTCATTAGCAGCCTGATCAATTGATGCCTCAAGTATTTTCTCTGCCCCGGCAATAGCGATTGCAGCGACCTGGCCGCGCAATGCTTCTTTCGCTCTCTGCAGCTCCATATCGATTTCAGCTTTAGCGCCAGTGAGAAGTCGTGCGCCTTCTTCGCGGGCACGATCCTTTGCATCATCGACTATCTGATTCGCCCGTTTATTGGCAAGTTCGATAATTTCTGCACTCTGACGTTTAGCATCGCGCAACTCGTCTGCTGCTCTATTTTGAGCCAGACCCAGATCGCGCTGAGCACGATCAGCCGCCTCCAATCCCTCTGCAATTTTGGCTTGTCGATCCAGCAGAGCCCCTGAAATCGGTGGCCATACATACTTCATACAAAACCAGACGAAAACGAAAAACGCTATCGATTGCCCGAGTATGGTTGCATTAAGATTCATAGTTTCACCTCTGCGCAGTTATCCGCGTGGCCTCACTCAAACGTTCGATTAAACGAAGGGGTTGGCGAACATAACCATGAAAGATACACCCACGCCGATGATCGAGATTACGTCGACGAAGCCCGCAACCAGGAAGAACTGAACCTGCAATTTAGGTGCAAGCTCTGGTTGACGCGCTGAGCTCTCAATCAATTTGCCGCCCAGGTTGCCGAACGCAACAGCTGTGCCGGCGCCACACAAACCAAAAATGAGCGCAACAGCAATCACAGAAAATGCCTGAATAGTTTCCATCTTTATCTCCAAGTTTTAATAAAAGTTCCAGCAAAAAACATTAATGTTAATGGTGTGGATCAGGTGCAATATGCGCCTGATTCAAATAAACAATCGTCAGCATCATAAACAGGTAAGCCTGCAGCGTAATGATTAGAATATGGAATACAGCCCACGCAAAGTGCAGCGGAAGCTGGGCGACCCCTACCAGCGCAATCACCATGAATATCATCTCGCCGGCAAACATATTGCCGTAAAGTCGTAATGCCAGCGAAACCGGTTTCGCGAGGAAACTGGGAACTTCCATGATGATATTCAGAGGCAGCGCCCATTTGCCAAACGGATGGAAGGCAAATTCGCCGAGGAATCCACCCACCCCTTTGATTTTCACACTGTAGAAAATCACCAGCAAAAATACGCTGAGAGCAAAACCTGCAGTGATATTAACGTCTGTGGTAGGAACCGCTTTGAAATAAAGATGGCTATCCTGAGCAACGACCTGGGCGAACAATGGGATCCAGTCTACCGGGACCAGATCCATCAGGTTCATCATGAAGATCCAGCTGAAAATGGTCAGCGCAAGCGGCGCAATGAGTGAATTTTTGGCAAAAAAGGTGCTTTTTACGCTGCTTTGAACAATTTCGACCAGCATTTCGACCGCATTCTGGAGTCCACCCGGAACTCCGGAGGTAACTCTGCGGCTGACAAAGTAAAACAGTCCCATGAAAATGAAACCAAGCAACAGGGACATAATCATTGAATCAACATGGATTGACCAGAAACCCATAACATCGGATTCCTCCATGCTGTGAGCGATTCCCCAACTGCCATCGGTTTTTTGGCCGAATTTTAGAAATCCAAGATGGTGGGCAATATAGTCTGTCGCATTATCGTATTCAGGCAAGCTGAAGCCGGTACTATTTGATTCTGCCATGAGTGAGTTTTACCAGCCAGTTTGCCAATTTTACGGGTCATTCCGGGGGGGGCGTACTTATGCGGACAAACACAAGTATCCCCGTTATATGCACCAGAACAAATCCTGAAAACAACGCCGCTGTATTCAGCGGTTTAACGTATAAAAAGCTCAGGGCAAACCCTGCACCCATTAACAACAGCTTTATTGTTTCGCCGGTGTATAACTCCCGAACGATTTTTTTAGCCGCTCTCGCACCTCTGTAGCGGAACACTTTATGCGCAAAATACGCATTCGGTATCACATTAATCAAGCCGCCTATCAGCACAGAATATGCACTTATCCAGCCCAGAAACAGCAGAGTTGCTGAGCTCAAACCGAATATAACAAGCAGTTGCGCCGCTATAAGCTTTCGTAATGGAGGTGCTTTTATGCTCGACATGCGATAGCTGTCATTACTTAAAACGTGCTGTGTCTGGCGGCCGTTGCCATAAAGCAGCGCATTATAGGGAGTTTGTTTAGCCTAATCAACAAGCAGCCTGAGGCGTTTTAACACGTTCAAGCAATATGCGCAAGGATCCCATCAAGCTCATCCAGACTGTTATATTTTAGTGTCACCTTGCCTGCACCTTTAGCGCCATGTTGTATCTGCACCCGAGCGCCCAGCATTTCCGAGAGCTTTTCTTCCAGATTTCGGATGTCGGGGTCATTGACAGCAGATTTTACAACTTTGCCGGCCTCAGCTAACAGTCGGCGGACCAGCGCCTCGGTCTGCCGTACCGAAAATCCTTTACCGACGACGATTCTAGCGGCTTCATTTTGTTGTTGATCCGACAAAGACAACAGAGCCCGGGCATGGCCCATTTCCAGATCCCCATGCTCAAGCATCAGACGAACATCGGGATTCAAACCAATCAAGCGCAGCAGATTCGCAACCGTAACACGGGATTTGCCGACTGCATCAGCAACCTGCTGCTGCGTAAGGTTGAACTCGTCCTGCAAGCGCTTCAGTGCTACCGCTTCTTCGATAGGGTTGAGGTTTTCGCGCTGAATATTCTCGATCAGGCTCATCGCTATCGCTGATTCGTCACTAACCAGCTTTATTATCGCGGGTATGGTATCGAGCCCTGCCAACTGACTGGCCCGCCAGCGTCTTTCACCTGCAATGATCTCGTAATGTGTAGCTGATATCGGTCGCACTACAATCGGCTGCATTACTCCCTGAGCACGGATAGAGCTGGCAAGTTCCTGCAGTGCCTCTTCGTGCATATCTGTGCGCGGCTGATATTTTCCACGTTTCACCAGATCAATTGGGATATGTTTGAGATCGCCGTCTTTTTCAAGAGCATTTATGCTGTTACCCGCCAGGTAGGAGCCGGTTGTCGGCGTCGCATTCTGCGCTGCAGCAGAGCGGGATAAGGATGCGCCCAGCAGTGCATCAAGTCCGCGCCCAAGTTTCTTTTTGCCTGCCATTTTATAACCTGTTTTTAGAAAATTATTTTAACTTACTGCGTCGGCCTGCTCTTTCCTCTGCTCGCTTCGTCGCAGCATCTCTCCGGCAAGGGCTAGATACGCCAGCGATCCTCGCGAGTGTTTATCGTAGCGCAAAATTGGCATGCCAAAGCTGGGGGCTTCAGCCAGCCTCACATTGCGCGGAACCACGGTACGATAAACTCGATCGCCAAAATATCGGAATAACTGATTGGATACCTCAGAGGTGAGCCGGTTGCGCGGATCGTACATAGTCCTGAGAATACCTTCTATCTGTAATTGTGGATTATGTGTCTCAGCTATTGCATTAATGGTGTCTACCAGCGCAGAGAGACCCTCCAGCGCGTAGTATTCACACTGCATAGGAATGATCACTCCCTGGGCAGCTACCAACGCATTTAAGGTTAGCATGTTCAATGAGGGCGGGCAGTCGATGACGATAAAATCGTAGCTATCTGTTATTTCTGCAAGTACGCGCCGCAGGATGCTTTCTCTGTTCGGCTCGTGCAATAACTCGAATTCGGCGGCAGTTAAATCGCTGTTGGCGGGCAGGATATCGAAGCCATTTTCGTCTGTCTGCAGAACCGCCTGCTGGAAAGTGGCCTGCCTGGTCAGCACGTCGTAGATTGAAACATCGAGATCTGACTTATTTATGCCACTACCCATGGTCGCATTACCCTGCGGATCCATATCCACCAGCAGCACCCGACGTTTGGTTGCCCGTAATGAGGCTGCCAGGTTCACGGACGTTGTGGTTTTGCCAACACCGCCTTTTTGATTGGCTATTGCCAGTATTTTAGTCACTCGGTTTTGACTCCGGATCAGCAGCAATCATGTCGATGATATGTCGTTCGCCTGGATCACCCGGAATCCGCACCTTAAGTGTTCTCTGAACGTGAACCCCTGCGGGAAGTGCTGCTAATTCAGCAGCGGGTGATAACCCTTTCATAGCCAGCCAGCGCATGTTTATTTTTGAGTGCCTTTGTTGAAGATGACGGGTTTTGTCCACCATTTCTGCGAGCGATGAAAATGCCCGGCTGATGACCATATCAATTTGTGTCGGGCTTTGATAGTGCTCTATTCGGCAATTTTCAACACTGACATTGCTCAAACCAAGCGCTACTTTTGCCTGAAAAACAAAGCGCGTTTTCTTACCATTGCTGTCCAGCAGAATAAAATCGACATCTGGAAAACAGATTGCCAGCGGTATTCCCGGCAGACCCGGCCCCGTTCCAACATCAATAATTGTCTGCCGATGTTGATCTGCTGTCTCGCTCGGCATAAACGCATATAGCGTGAGACTATCCAGTAAATGCCGGCTGACCATTGCGGCAGGGTCTTTGACACCTGAAAGATTAAATGTCTTATTCCATTTCTGCAGCAGCCCAAGATATTCCAGAAGCTGATGTTGCTGCCTCTGCGTGAGGCTGATACCCATCTCTTCGAGGCCGGCACGCAAAATCGTAGCCTGATCTTTACTGGCCAGATTGCTCACGCGGATTTCTTTTGGACGGCCTGATATTTTTTCAGGTAAATCAGCAACAAAGAAATTGCGGCTGGCGTTATTCCTGGAATCCTGTTGGCTTTAGCAATACTTTCCGGACGAGTCTTCAACAATTTTTGCTTCAATTCGTTGGAAAGCCCCTGCATCTGCTGATAATCGAAATCCGTTGGCAAAGCAGTATTTTCCTGTCGTTTAAGCTTTCGAACATCTTCTTCCTGGCGCTCAATATAGCCCTGATATTTAACATGGATCTCTACCTGTTCAGCAACTTGTGCCGCCAGCAATGTTCCGGCACCCGCTGGTGAATCAGCTGGACTGGAGGAGGCCTCACATAATTGCTGATAACCTACATCCGGCCGTGCCAGCAGGTCCGCTAGACTGTACTCACGGCTGATTGGTTTTTCCAGCAATGGATTTATACGTGCAGCTTTCTCTGTGCCGGGCTGTATCCAGGTAGTTTTCAAGCGCTTCAATTCACAGCTGATGCCTTGCTGTTTCGCAGAAAAATACTGCCAGCGTTCATCGTTCACTACGCCCAGTTCGCGCCCGATTGGTGTCAGACGCTGATCCGCATTGTCTTCCCGCAGCAACAGCCGGTATTCAGCACGACTGGTAAACATGCGGTATGGCTCGTTGGTTCCAAGGTTAATCAGGTCATCAACCAGAACCCCGATATAAGCCTGATCGCGACGTGGACACCAACTGTCTTTCTCTTGCGCCGCCAGCGCAGCATTCAAACCCGCCAGTAATCCCTGAGCTGCAGCTTCTTCGTAACCGGTTGTACCATTGATCTGGCCTGCGAAGTACAGCCCTTTGATAAATTTAGTTTCCAGCGAGTAATTCAGATCGCGCGGATCGAAAAAGTCATACTCAATCGCATAACCTGGACGGGTTATATGAGCGTTCTCAAAACCCTTGATCTGGCGAACCATCTGAATCTGTATATCAAAGGGCAGACTGGTTGAAATGCCATTGGGATACAGTTCCGTCGTTTGCAGACCTTCCGGTTCAACAAAAATCTGATGCGACGTCTTATCCGCGAAGCGCATCACTTTGTCTTCAATTGATGGGCAATAACGTGGACCCAGCCCCTCAATGACGCCGGTATACATGGGTGAACGGTCCAGCCCGGAACGAATAATGTCATGACAACGTTCATTGGTGGCCGTTATATAACAATTGATCTGTTCTGGGTGATCTTCCACTTTGCCCATATAGGACATCACTGGAACGGGCGTATCGCCCGCCTGCGCCTGCATCACAGAGAAATCCACAGAACGTGCATCGATGCGGGGAGGCGTACCGGTTTTTAATCGGCCCACGTTAAAAGGCAGTTCGCGCAGACGGTTTGCTAATGCAATGGATGGCGGATCACCGGCCCTTCCCCCGGAGTGATTTTCCATACCAATGTGGATTTTGCCGCCCAGGAAGGTACCCGTTGTAAGCACCACTCGAGGGGCATAAAACCTTAGCCCCATCTGCGTTACTATGCCTTGAACTGTTTCACCCTGAACAATAAGGTCATCAACAGCCTGCTGAAATATATCCAGATTGTCCTGATTTTCAAGGATTTTTCGAATTGCCGCTTTGTAAAGCACCCGGTCTGCCTGGGCTCGAGTCGCTCTTACGGCAGGGCCTTTGCTGCTGTTGAGAACACGAAACTGAATACCACCAAGATCGGTGGCTGTTGCCATCGCTCCACCAAGGGCATCAATTTCTTTGACCAGATGGCTTTTACCGATGCCCCCGATAGCTGGATTGCAGGACATTTGACCCAGGGTCTCGATATTATGAGTTACCAACAGTGTTTTTACGCCCGTTCGCGCTGCGGCCAGCGCAGCCTCAGTGCCGGCATGACCACCACCAACAACAATAACATCGTATCTTTTAGAGAAATCCATCATGCACCTGAAAGGAGAACCTCGGAAACGGCTGCCAAGTATAAGCCCTGAAGTCCAGATTTAAAGTATTAATTTTTGAAATAATCCACAGCTTGGAGTTATGCAGTTAAACAAAATAATTATTAAGTAGTTATAAATAGTAAATACATAAAACTAAATACTGTTAATGATTATGGTAACGTGTATTTCTGTTAATAACGTCTATTAATATAATAATTTCAATAACTTATAACAAGGATAAGGCTTTGGATTATTGCTGTTTAAGCTGCTCATAAGCATTGTATTTGCTGTGCAGCAAAGCCCTGGTTATTCACAGAGCGAAATTGCATGGATTTTTTATGAAAAAGTTATGCACGGAAAGAAGCTACTTACCCACAGCTTCCCCAGAGGATAAAATAGTTATACAGACGCTTATTTCCCGACGCAAAAGCTGGCGAAAATACGCCCTAGTAAATCATCAGTAGTAAATTCACCGGTTATTTCACCCAGATGTTGATGGGCATGACGTAAATCTTCGGCAACAAGCTCTCCAGCGCGGCTGTGAACTAACTGATGCTGTGCCTGTAAAAGATTCTCTCTGGCAAGGCGCAGTGCCTCTAGGTGCCTGCTGCGAGCGATAAAGCCACCTTCCCCGCTCGAGTGATAACCCATAATATCTTTTAAGTGTTTGCGCAGCAGATCAATGCCAATTTGCTGTCTGGCGGACAGGTTGATGACTGGTATTACTGCATTTTGGTGAATATCTGCTCTTGGATTATCTGCAAACTGCACATTGGTACCGCTGATGAGATCAATTTTGTTTTGTACAATAGTTAAGCGTGGCGGATCCAAAGCTTCAGTAAGCTGTGCAAAGCCAATCGATTGCAGATAGGCAGGAAGATCACTCTCCCCGACCTTATCGGTTGATGAGTCAATCACCAGAAGAATGCGATCGGCATTTTTGATAGCTTCTAAAGCACGTCGGATTCCTTCCTGCTCGACCACATCATCACTGCTGCGCAGGCCTGCTGTATCCGTTACGTGCAGGGGCATTCCATCAATATTAATTTGTTCGCTCAGTATGTCGCGCGTGGTTCCGGCAATTGCGGTTACGATTGCACTTTCTTTACCAGCCAGCGCATTGAGCAAACTTGATTTTCCTGCATTGGGTTTTCCTGCGATAACAACAGACATGCCTTCTTTAAGAATGGCGCCTTGTCGTGCCTGCTCCAGCACGGCATCAAGTTGTCTGATTACTTCCGCAAGTTTGCCAGCAATATTTCCTTCGCTGAGAAAATCGATATCTTCTTCAGAAAAATCGATGGAAGCTTCAATGTAAACACGCAGGTCGGTAATTGAGTTTGCAAGTGTATTAATCAGTCTGGAGAACTCACCCTGCAGAGTCCGTAAAGCACTTCTGGCGGCTTGCTCTGAACTACTGTCAATAAGATCAGCAATAGCCTCAGCCTGGGTAAGATCCATTTTGTCATTGATAAAGGCGCGCTCTGAAAATTCGCCAGGTCTGGCCATTCTGCCGCCTAGCTTAAGTATTTCCTGCAGCAGAGAGTTGAGCACATAGAAACCACCATGTCCCTGAAACTCAACGACATCCTCGCCGGTAAAGGAATGAGGAGATGGGAAAAATAAAACGATCCCTTGATCGAGCACAGCGTCGTGCGAATTATGAAAATCGCAATAATGAGCGTGTCGGGGCGTTGGAGAAAAACCTGTCACCGCTTTGACGATTTGGCGACATAAAGGGCCTGATACCCGCACAATCCCCACACCACTGCGACCTGGTGATGTAGCGATTGCGCATATGGTATCGGTATCAACTGGCGTTATCATGAACTGGCCTGCGTGACTCAGCCTGGTGTCCGGTCAGTGATTTTTTGCTTCTTTTGCCGCGTGGTCTTTTTCAATTTTCTGGGTGATATACCACTGCTGTGCGATTCCAAGAACGCTGTTAGCAAGCCAGTAGAGTACCAATCCTGCCGGGAACCACAGGAAGAACACGGTCATCGCAACCGGCATGAAGCGCATAATCTTTGCCTGCATTGGATCTGCGGGCACTGGGCTCAGCATTGACTGTGCAAACATTGAGGCGCCCATAAGCAAGGGCAGCACAAAGAATGGATCCATTACGGAAAGATCATTTATCCACAGGATAAACGGAGCATGCCGCAGTTCAACACTTTCCATCAAAACCCAGTACAGGGCGATGAACACAGGCATCTGTACCAGCATTGGCAAACAACCACCAAACGGATTTATCTTTTCTTTTTGATATAACTCCATCGTGGCTTTCTGCAACTTCATCTTATCGTCGCCATAGCGTTCTTTGAGTTGCGTCATTTTCGGCATTACGCGTCGCATATTAGCCATGGAGCGGTAACTGGTGGCTGAAAGCTTGTAGAAAATGCCTTTAACAGTCAAAGTCAGCAACAGAATTGACCAGCCATAATTGCCAACAATCGAGTTAATTTGAGTGAGTAGCCAGTAAATAGGCGAAGCGATGAACCATAACCAGCCGTAATCAATCGTTAAATCTAAATTTGGTGCCACTTCACGCAGTTGATACTGGTCTTTAGGACCGGCATAAAACTGGGTTGTCTGCACCGAAGTAGTTTGAGGCGGAACAATAAACTCTGAGCTGGTAAACCCTCCAATGTACTCATTTAAGCTGTTTTTCCGGGTAGAGATACTGTTAACCCTATCTGCCGGCGCTATCCATGCAGAAAGGAAATAATGCTGACTGAAAGCAATCCAGCCACCAATCATTTCGTGACTGGGTGGACTGCTGTCGATGTCACTAAACGCAATTTTGACGTATGGATCATCTGCCTGGGTGGTTGCGAAACCCAGATAAGACTGCATACCCAACCCACTGCCCTGACTAGGATCAGCGAAGTTGTTGCGCTTGATCTGACCAAATAGATTTGCCTGCCAGGGAGAAGAGGTAGGATTGTTGATTTCGTAGTTGATATCGATCGAATAGCTGCCACGTTCGAAACGGAAGCGTTTGATCACTTCTACACCATTTGCGTCGGTATAAGTAAGTGCGACATCAAGACTATCGTCTTGTTCTGTCATCTCAAAATCAGTGCCATTGCTGTTATATACAGGACGGCTGCTGCTGTCGATGCCGTTGAGGCCTACCAGTCCACTTTGTGCGACATAGGTGCGTAGTGAGGAGTTTTCCAACAAGACAAAAGAGTCGTCAGCAACATCTATCTGGGTACGATGCTCTGGCAGTGCCACGTAAACAATATCCCCACCCACTCGATCAATGATCAAATCAAGGACATCAGTGCGGACGTGAATATTAGTATTGCCGCTAACTGCTGTTGTTGCAGGGACGGGAGTCAGTGAAACAACCGGAATATCAGCACTGACAGTAGAGGGTGGTGCAGGAATGTCAGCTGTTTGAGCTTGACCTGGAATATCTGAAACTGGCCGACTCAGTTCTGTTTCGGGTCTTGATGGCGAAGTCTGAGGAGCGACTTGATTATCCGCCTGCCATGCCAGTAAAAGTAAGTAGGAGACAACGGCCAGACCGCCAAGAATGATATATCTAATAGAATCCATGTTTTGGTTGCTACTGTGCTATGACTTTGAAGGGATTGACGGTTGTTTTTTTTCCGGGACAAGATCAATGCCACCGGGATGCCACGGATGGCAGGATAGAATGCGTTTGATGCCGTAGCAGCCGCCCCGGGCAAGACCATGCTTTTCTATGGCCTCCTGGGTGTAGTGAGAGCATGTGGGGTAAAAACGGCATTGGTTACCAATAAGCAGACTGAATGTGCTTTGGTAAACCCAGATCATTTTTATTACGGCTTTATCCAACATTGTTAGTATCCGATGCATCAGAGGGTTTCCGGACGGATTTCTGGCGTTTGTCCAGTAAATCCTGCCAAAGAGTTTCTGTCTGCCGGGTAATCAGGCTGTTATCTAAAGAACCCAGGCCGCTGCGAGCTAGGATAACGATGTCGAGCCCTGCGAGCAAATGTTGATTATGTCTGAAAGATTCCCGGAGCAGCCTTTTGATTCTGTTTCTTTGCACGGCGGTGGCAATATTTTTCTTGCCAATTACCAGGCCCAGCCGTGGAAAGCTCAGTCCGTTGTCAATGGCAAGAAACAGCATGGTCTGGCACGAGACTTTGAAACGGGCCTGCTTGAATACGGGTTGGAAGTCCGCGGCTTTGAGCAGCCGTAGCCTTTTCTCAAAGCTATAGCTTAAGCCTGAATTAGACACGTGCAGTATTTAATCTTCTATAGTGATGCAGCTTCTGTAAACCGGAGATCAAGCAGTGAGTTTAGCTCTGCCTTGCGCGCGACGTCTTTTAATAACAAGACGACCACCGCGGGTTGCCATGCGAGCGCGGAAACCATGAGTTCTTGCGCGTTTGATCAGACTTGGTTGAAATGTTCTTTTCATGATTACTTTCCAGGTTTTTGTCCCAGGTTTACTACCTGTTGGAGTTTACTTACGTAAATCAAAATTTACGCCTTTCTAAGCGAGCGCGAATTCTAGTTGGTTTAATGCGCTAATGCAACGCATCGCTTGAATTGTTTCTAAGATCAAGGCGCAATCAAGCGGATATTTCGGCATTAATATTTATACGGAGATAACCACAAGTTATCCACAGCTTTTTAGTATTCAAAGAATCCGCTGAACAGGAAAAAAGCCTTGCTATTTTTATCGGCTTTTTTCAGGGGTAAGTTTTTAAATTATTGATTTATATATAAAAAAAAAGATAAGAAAAACCTGCTATTTATGAGCATCGGGTGTGGATAAGTAGAATTGAGGGCGGTAGAATCCCTCATCGGCTCAAACAACATAATAATTATACAAGGCAATAAGTGTGTTTGTAACAAATTGGCAAGAATGCGTAAACCATCTTAAAAGTGAATTACCCTCACAGCAATTCAATACCTGGATAAGGCCTCTTCACGCGGAAAGCAGCAATAACAGGTTAACTGTTTTTGCGCCTAACCGATTTGTACTTGACTGGGTTAAAGATAAATTTCTTCAGCGAATCAATGAGCTGTTAAGGGATAACAGTGATGGGGTAGCTGTTGATATCGTTTTGGAGATCGGTGGCCGAGCAGCAACTGTGTCCGAATCTGCGACGCACGAAGCGATAAGCATGCCGGATATGCGCATACCTGCGGCGTCCGGGTTTGCACCTCGGGAATCCTACCCAGTGGTTGAGAAAGAGCGCAAAGTTGATCTGGCTCTCCCTGGCGGTATGTCAGGTCTGGATTATGGTAAACCGCTTGGTGACCCTGCAAGCTCTCGGTCCAGCTATTCCAACAATAGCATCATCAAACGTACTTCCAGGAATATGGAGGTTCTTATTGAGGGCAAACTGAGACATAAGGGCTCACTGAATCCCGAGAATACTTTCGATAATTTTATTGAAGGCAAATCAAATCAGTTAGCTCGAGCAGCAGCGATACAAGTGGCAGAGAACCCTGGTGGCGCATACAACCCACTTTTTATCTATGGTGGAGTAGGTCTTGGCAAGACCCACCTGATGCATGCTATAGGCAATTATCTAGTTGCCAGCAAGCCTGGAGCGAAGGTGGTTTATCTTCACTCGGAGACATTTGTGGCTACCATGGTTACAGCATTGCAATTGAATGCTATCAATGAGTTTAAAAGATACTATCGCTCGGTAGATGCGCTGCTAATTGATGATATTCAATTTTTTGCCGGCAAGGAGCGCTCTCAGGAAGAGTTCTTCCATACCTTTAACGCTTTGCTGGAAGGTGGTCAGCAAATTATCCTCACCAGCGATAAATATCACAAGGAAATCAATGGCTTAGAGGAAAGATTGAAGTCCAGATTCGGGTGGGGTTTGTCGGTTGCGGTCGAACCGCCGGAGCTTGAGACGCGAGCTGCCATCCTTATTAATAAAGCGGCTCAATCCAATATTGACCTGCCCAGTGATGCGGCTTTATTTATCGCTCAACGCTTACGTTCCCATGTAAGAGAGCTTGAAGGGGCTTTGAAAAAAGTAATCGTGCATGCGCGCTTTGTTGGGCGCCCCATCAATCTGGAACTTGTTCGAGAGGCTCTCAAGGATCTTTTTGCTTTGCATGATAAGTTGGTAACCATAGATAATATCCAGCGCTCAGTTGCCGAGTATTACAAGATTAAAATGGGTGACATGTTGTCGAAGCGCCGAAACCGCTCCATCGCAAGACCCCGTCAAATGGCGATGTGTCTGTCGAAGGAATTGACCAACCACAGTCTGCCAGAGATCGGCGATGCGTTTGGCGGCAAAGATCATACAACGGTGTTACATGCCTGCAAGACGATTAAAAGGCTGCGAGGTGAGTCGCAGGACCTTGCGGAAGACTATAATAATTTATTAAGGGCACTAGCCACCTGAGACTAAGTTCGCGCGGCAGCAAAAGAATGCTTTTAAAAAGCACAATTTCAAATGGATTAATTGAGTGAGTAAATATGCAATTCTATATTTCGAGAGAAGCACTGATAAAACCCCTTCAACTTGCGACAGGTGTTGTTGAGCGACGTAATACGCTGCCTGTTTTATCGAATGTGCTGTTGTCACTACATAACGATGAGCTCTCTATTACCGGAACAGATCTGGAGGTCGAGTTGATTGGTCGAGTATCTGTTCAGAGTGGAAGTAAAGCGGGTGAAGTTACAGTTCCTGCGCGAAAGCTGATGGATATTTGTAAATCCCTGTCGGATGACGCAATTCTTGAGTTTGGGATTGATGACGGCAAAGCTGTCATAAAGGCTGGACGATCCCGTTTTACTTTGGCTACCCTGCCCGCCAGTGACTTTCCTTCCACAGAAAATGAGCCGCAGACCTTTGAGCTTACCGTCCCGGTTAAGGATCTTAAGATGCTGCTCGATGCTTGCAGCTTTGCAATGGCTCAGCAGGATGTACGTTACTATTTGAATGGCATGCTTTTCGAGGTCACTGGAGATCATTTGCGAGTGGTAGCAACAGATGGCCACAGGCTGGCAATGCAGACTTTGCCAATGCAGAGCGGATTGTCTCAGGCGCTGCAAATTATTGTTCCTCGAAAAGGAGCAACTGAATTAAGCCGTTTACTAACGGATTCAACCGGTGAGGTTACCGTGATATTTGGCAGCAACCATATCAGGGTCCGGATGAAAGACTTCATATTTACTTCAAAGCTCATTGATGGGAAGTTTCCGGACTACAATCGCGTATTGCCAAAAGGCGGAGACAAGATAGTGATTGGAGACAGAGTGGTACTGAAGCAGGCATTCAACAGGGCGTCAATTCTCTCTAACGAAAAATACCGTGGTGTAAAGATGCTGTTGGCCCCAGGAGAGATGCGAGTTTTAGCCAATAACCCTGAACAAGAAGAGGCTGAAGAGACGGTATCAGTATCCTATAACGGCGATCCGCTTGAGATTGGATTTAATGTGGGTTATCTGGTTGATGTGTTGACGGTGCTTGGATCTGAACAGGTAAAAATAAGTCTCGCCGATTCAAATAGCAGCGCTCTTCTCGAGGGGGTGTCTGCGGAGGATGCGGTTTACGTAGTAATGCCAATGCGCCTGTGATCGAAGCATTGTATCGATATTTATAATGGCTAAAATACATCGTCTTGAGATTGGCCAGTTAAGAAATTTGGATCAGGTACAGCTGTCTCCTTCGCCGCAGATTAATATTTTCTTCGGTGATAATGGCAGTGGGAAAACCAGCCTGCTTGAAGGTATTCATCTGTTGGGACTCGGTCGATCTTTTCGAAGTAGCAAAACGGAATCTGTAATCCAGGATGGTGCAGAGATCTGTACTATCTATTCAGTGCTAACCGATGGAGTTAGAGTTGGTCTCAGCAAAGCGCGACGGCAAAATCAGATTTTGAAGTTGCAGGGAGACAGGCAGCGAAACTGGGTAGAGACAGCCCGGCACCTTCCCCTGCAGCTTATCAATGCGGAAAGTTTTTCGCTGTTGGAGGGCGGCCCCAAGATACGACGGCGGTTTCTAGATTGGGGAGTGTTCCACGTGGAACACGCTTTCATCGGGAACTGGCGAAACACTTCAAAATGCCTTGCGCATAGAAATTTACTTATCAAGCAGCAGCGTCTTGATAAGGCCCAGTTAGCGGCGTGGGATGCTGAGTTATCTGACGCCGCAAATCAGGTTGATGTCTCTCGCCGTAGATATTTTGATCTGTTTCTCCCGCTTGCTTTAGAAACAATAAAAGAATTAATCACGATAGAAGGCCTTAACCTGCAATATTGGCGTGGATGGGAAGAGAGCATCTCGCTCGACGACGCGTTAAAACTCTCCCTTGATAAGGATGTTCGCTATGGTGCAACGCAAGTTGGCCCCCATCGAGCAGATATGTTTGTAAGAATTGGAAGACGAGCCGCAGCAGAAATACTATCCCGGGGACAACAGAAACTACTGGTTAGTGCTTTAAAAATTGCTCAGGGGAGACTGCTTGCAAGTCATAGCGGCGTTCAGGGAATTTACCTCGTGGATGATCTGCCCTCAGAGTTAGACAGGTATAATCGCACTCTCGTTTGTGAGTTACTGGTAAATCTTGGTAGTCAGGTATTTCTAACCAGCGTTGATTCTGCTGACTTGGGTAATAGTTGGGTTTCAAGTGCGTTGCCAAGAAAGTTTCACGTGGAACATGGTAAAATAGAGCCCGTCGATTAGTTATCCACCCCTCGATGAACGGCAACTTATTGAAGTATCAGGAAAATTGGAGAGATTAGATGGCCGAGCAGTCTACATATAATTCATCAAGCATCAAGGTGCTAAAAGGCCTGGACGCTGTTAGAAAGCGGCCCGGAATGTACATTGGTGATACTGATGATGGTACTGGACTTCATCATATGGTCTTTGAGCTCGTCGATAACTCTATCGATGAAGCGCTAGCCGGATACTGCGACGAAATAAAAGTTACGATTCATCCAGGTGAGACTGTCACCGTAAGCGACAACGGCAGAGGTATTCCGACAGATATGCATACCGAAGGCGTCTCAGCGGCTGAAGTCATTATGACAGTGCTGCATGCCGGTGGGAAATTTGACGACAATAGCTACAAAGTTTCTGGAGGATTGCACGGGGTTGGTGTTTCAGTAGTTAATGCTCTGTCCGAGGAGTTGAAGCTCACTATTCGGCGCGGCGGTAAAGTTCATGAACAGATTTACGTACACGGCGTGCCGCAGGCACCGTTAGCGGTTGTAGGCGACACCTCTGCCACTGGGACCGAATGTCACTTCAAACCGTCGGCAGCCACATTCTCCAGTATAGAGTTCCACTACGATATCCTGGCTAAAAAACTTCGTGAGCTGGCTTTCTTAAATGCAGGCGTTTCTATATATCTAAAGGATGAGCGAAGCGGAAAGCAGGACCATTACAAGTATGAAGGTGGGCTGAAAGCGTTTGTTGAGTATCTGAATACGAACAAGACTCCAATTAATAAAATATTCCACTTTATTTCGACTCGTGAAGAGGATGGCATCACAGTAGAAATAGCGCTGCAGTGGAATGACACCTATCAGGAAAACATCTTTCCCTACACCAATAATATTCCTCAAAAAGATGGAGGAACTCATATTGCGGGATTCCGTGGCGCTCTTACCCGCGTTCTTAAGACCTACATCGATAAAGAGATGGCCGCTAAGAAGGGAAAAGAGGTAATGACTACGGGCGACGACGCAAGAGAAGGATTAACTGCGGTTATATCCGTTAAAGTGCCTGATCCAAAATTCTCGTCACAGACCAAAGATAAGCTTGTCTCATCAGAAGTAAAAACGGTGGTTGAGCAGGAGATGGGCAATTATTTTACTGATTTTTTGATGGAAAACCCGCTGGAAGCCAAACTGATTGTAGGCAAGATGCTTGATGCGGCGCGTGCTCGCGAGGCCGCCAGAAAAGCTCGGGATATGACACGAAGGAAAGGGGCATTAGATATCGCTGGATTGCCAGGTAAGCTCGCTGATTGTCAGGAGAAAGACCCTGCTCTTTCTGAAATCTACATAGTAGAGGGTGACTCTGCGGGAGGTTCTGCTAAACAAGGCCGCAATCGAAAGAATCAGGCGATTCTGCCTCTCAAAGGTAAAATTCTTAATGTAGAAAAGGCCCGCTTTGACAAAATGCTGAATTCGGCTGAAATCGGTACTTTGATCAAAGCTCTGGGCTGCGGAATAGGCACCGACGAGTTTTCACCCGAACGTCTTCGCTATCACAGCATTATTATCATGACCGATGCTGACGTGGATGGATCGCATATACGAACCTTGCTGCTGACGTTCTTTTTCAGGCAGATGAGAGAGTTGATCGAGCGCGGACATATCTTTATAGCTCAGCCGCCGCTGTATAAGGTTCGCAAAGGCAAACACGAACAGTATTTGAAAGATGACGACGAGTTAGGCAAATATCAAACCCAGATCGCGTTAGATGGCGCCAGTTTGTATGTAAACTCAGCTGCTCCGGCCATCTCTGGTGATGCCCTGGAAGCGATGGTTCGGCAGTATCACAGCACTTACGCCATTATTAAACGCTTAGATAGACTCTATCCCTATGAAATACTTGAGGCGATGATCTTTACCAGAGTGCTGGGGGAAAACAGTCTTAATCTCGAAGACGTTGAGGCCTGGGGAGAAGACCTCTACAAGACACTGCAACGAATCCATCCGAAAACAAGTCCCGGCTATCAAATCTCTGTTACGGAAGACAAAGAACGTCATGTATTTCTGCCACAGGTTCTGCACTCACTGCATGGCCTGGTAAGAGACTATCAATTCAGCCGAGACTTTTTCCATTCAGGCGAATATAAGGCAATAGTGAAACTGGGGGTTACGCTGGATGGTTTGATTGAACCAGGGGCTTATGTACAGCGAGGGGAGCGGAAGCAGGAGATACGCAGTTTCGCAGAAGGCCTTACATGGCTTACCGCAGATGCTATGAAGGGGCACTATTTGCAGCGTTATAAAGGGTTGGGAGAGATGAACCCCGAGCAGCTCTGGGAAACGACTATGGATCCTGAAAGTAGGCGGATGCTGCAAGTGACTATTGAGGATGCTATCGGCGCTGATCAGTTGTTTACAACCTTAATGGGTGATCAGGTTGATCCTCGCCGTCAGTTTATCGAAGCTAATGCAGCGGCCGCGCAGAACCTCGATATTTGAGCTAAAAATAGACCACTGAAGGCAAACTGGGGGACGCTCAGTTTGCCATTTTAGCCAGCGCGTCAGCCTCATGGGAGCGCACCCAGACTTCAAATTCGCCAGTAACCTCACTTGAGGTGCGCCCTTCTACATGGATTGGCTTGCCAATCAGTACTGAGATTGTTCCAGGGTATTTTATAAGAGTCCCTGGTGGCCAGCATTGTCCAGCGTTATGCACCACCGGGATAATGGGTGAATCCGATGCCACAGCCAATTGAGCCCCTCCGCGCGAAAACTTTTTAGTCGCTCCAAATGCTGTCCTGGTGCCTTCGGGGAAAATGACCACAGATAAACCTTCCTGCAGGCGCAGCCTTCCCTGAGTTAGTAAATACTTACCAGCCTCTCTGGGCTTGCTTCTGTCTATAGCTATGGGCTTTTGCAGGGCCATTGCCCAGCCCCAGAACGGAATCTTCAGTAACTCTTTTTTCAGTATCGGACACACCGGTGAAAAGGTTTTATAGAGAAAAATCGTTTCCCATGCGCTCTGATGATTGCTCAGGACTACTACAGGCCCCTTCTGTATATTCTCGAGACCGCTTATCTGGTACCTGATGCCGCAGGTTATACGCAGCCAGAACAGTACGAAGCGGCACCATGTCGCATAAATAACGAAGCGCTTACGCAGTGGAATCAGCCAGAACAAGGCGAGCAGGAATAGCGAGGTCAAAACGGTTGCAAGGGCATAACCGCTATAAAAAACAGCAGAGCGCAGAACAAGATTTATTTTTTTAAACATGGGCAGATAAGGCCAGACAAAGGATGAACGTTTTCACTGTTTAAGCAGGGAGTCAACAAAGGAAGAAAGATCCTGATGAGCACAGACCTCAGCAAGCTCATTTGGCTTAGCCTCTAACAAAGTCCGTACTCCCTTTCCAGTGCGGACCAGAACAGGGGTGCAACCAGCCATTCTTGCAGCGGCAATATCGGTAAGACTATCTCCTACAAATGGCACATTCTTCACAGAAATGCCGAATTCGCATTCAATTTGAGTAAATAAACCAATACCGGGTTTACGGCAGGTACAACCCTCATCCGGCCGGTGTGGACAGAAAAACACACCGTTGATGCAGCCACCCGCTTCCTCCACTCGATCGCACATGGACTGATGAATGTCAGCGAGTTCATATTCATCTAAAAGCTTGCGGCCGATGCCGGATTGATTAGTCGCTACGGTAACGATGTAACCTGCTTTGCTAAGTCTGGCTATCGCTTCGATACTGCCTGGAATTGGTATCCATTCCTCAACGGATTTAATGTAGTCATCGGAGTCCTCATTGATAACGCCGTCTCTATCAAGGATGATGAGTTTCATGATGGCTGCAGGCAGGATATGTCAGCAACTTCCAGAAATAAATTTCGTAACTGGCTGATGAGTGCTAATCGATTTGCGCGCACATGCGGATCATCTGACATCACCAGAACCTCATCGAAAAATCGATCAACTGCTGGTTTGGTTTCGGCGAGCAACTCAAGACCTTCGGTGTACCTTCCTTCCGAAAAAAGAGGTTTTACCTGTGCTGATTTTTCCGCAATAAGCTGAGCCAGTTCCTTTTCAGCGTCCTCACTGAACAGACTTACATCTACCACTGGATCTGATGCATCGCTCTCCTGCTTCTGGAGAATATTGGACACTCGCTTGTTTGCTGATGCCAGAGAGCTGCTTTCAGGTAGTTGACTAAAGCGGTGTACGGCCTTAATGCGCTGATTGAAATCCAGCGGTCGGCTTGGCCTGAGAACGAACACCGATTGGAATACTTCAGCGCTGACGTTTTCAAGTTGGTACCAGGCTCGGAAACGCTCCAGCAAGAAATCGAACACTTGAGCGGCGACCTCCGGTTTACTACCAACGGTGTTCGCATAAGCCTGAGCAGCAAAGCGGACACTGTCAACGATATCCAGATCGAGCTGGTTCTCAACCAGAATGCGTAATATGCCAAGCGCTGCACGGCGCAAAGCAAATGGATCTTTTGAGCCCGTCGGCGGTTGACCAATCATGAACAAGCCGACAATGGTGTCGAGCTTGTCAGCAATGGCCAGGACACTGCCAGTCATGCTTGAAGGAAGGCTGTCACCAGAGAATCGCGGCAAATACTGCTCGTTCAAAGCGATAGCGACTTCATCAGGTTCTCTATCATGTAAGGCATAATGGTAGCCCATTATTCCCTGCAGCTCGGCAAACTCAGAGACCATATTACTGAGCAGGTCACATTTAGAAAGCAATGCGGCGCGCTCGCACCAGGCTTTGTTTGCGTTCAGCTGCTCGGCGATAAAGCCAGCCAGGCTAGCCACGCGAACTGATTTATCGAATACAGTTCCGAGCTCCTGCTGGAATACAATACTCTTTAATTGTTCCTGTCTCGATTCCAGAGTTTGCTTTTTATCGGTTTCGTAAAAAAATGCCGCATCAGCCAGTCGTGGGCGAATAACCCGTTCGTTACCAGAAATAACCTGAGCCGGATCGCGGCTCTCGATATTGCTGACGGCAATGAAATTCGGCAACATCTTGCCCTGCTTATCCAGCAGGTAAAAACATTTCTGGTGATTTTTCAGTGATGAAATTAAAGCCTCGGCTGGAACATCAAGAAAGGCAGTATCAAACCGACCGGTTAATGCAACCGGCCATTCCACCATGCTGGTAACTTCGTTAAGCAAGTCCTCATCTATTACAACTTCAGCGGACAGCAGGGCAGCTTCTGCAAGAACAAGCGACCGCACCTTTTCCTTGCGCTTCTGGTAATCGGCCTGAACTTTTCCGGTTGTATAAAGCAGGGTTTCATAATCAGCAGGTTTTTCTATAACGATTGGCTGGTTATGATGAAAGCGATGGCCACGGGTGTAATTGTCAGACGGTATTCCTAGAATGGTTGTTTGAATAACATCAGAGCCTGACAATATTAGAATCCAATGAACGGGTCGGACAAACTCCTCGCGACTGCTCCCCCACCGCATCTTTCGAGGAATGGGCAGTTTTGCGAGAGCGTCGGCAATTATGTCTGGTAATAATTCGGCGGTACTACGACCTTTGTTAATGCTGCGGAAAACCAACTTTTCCACCCCATCCTTTTGAATTTTTTCCAGCGCCGAGATATCCACGCCACATGATCGCGCAAAGCCAGCAGCTGCCGGTGTCGGGTTGCCTTCTTTGTCGTAGGCGGAAATGACAGCGGGCCCAAATTTCTCCTGAGCGATATCTTTCTGAAAAGATTCCAGAGCGCTCACTCTTACTGCGAGACGCCGAGGTGCGGCAAACTGTTCAACCACACCAAACTCCAGGCCCGCATCTTTTAGACCTTTGGTCACCCCGCTAGTGAAGGCTGCAGATAAAGTTTGAAGTGCCCTGGGAGGCAATTCACCGCAGCCTATTTCAACTAAAAAATCTTTTACAGTCATGAGTGCGTGCTTTTCCTGCTGTTGTTGACGGGATTACCGGACATTCAATCCACTACTTTATTCAGACATTCAGTACGCAGATTCTCAGGTGCTAATGGAAAGCCCAGAGCTTTTCTGCTGTTGTAATAAGCTTCTGCGACCAGGCGGGACAAGGTTCGAACCCGGAGAATATAACGTTGTCGCTCAGTGACGGATATTGCATGCCGGGCATCAAGAAGATTAAAGTAATGCGAAGCCTTTAGAACCTGTTCATAAGCGGGTAACGCCAGTCCCTTTTTTATCAGGGAGAGACTTTGCTGTTCGCAGTCATTAAAGTTGCGAAACAGATTATCCACATCAGCCAGTTCAAAATTGTACGTGGACATTTCAATTTCGTTTTGCAGGAAGACATCGCCATAAGTGACTACGCCATTAGGACCATTGGCCCAGACAATATCGTAAACACTGTCTACTCCTTGCAGGTACATAGCAATCCGCTCAATACCGTACGTTATTTCTCCGCTGACTGGATAGCATTCAAGTCCACCGATCTGTTGGAAGTATGTAAACTGAGTTACCTCCATCCCGTTTAACCAGACTTCCCAGCCAAGTCCCCAGGCGCCCAGAGTTGGCGACTCCCAGTTATCTTCGACAAAGCGGATATCATGGATCAGAGTGTCAATGCCCAGGTGTGCCAGCGATGCAAGATAACGCTCCTGAATATCCAAAGGGGACGGTTTCAGAATCACCTGGAACTGATAATAATGTTGCAGGCGATTGGGATTTTCACCATAGCGACCGTCTGTTGGTCTGCGGCTGGGCTGCACATACGCGGTATTCCAGCTTTCCGGACCAATTGCACGCAGAAAAGTTGCTGGATGAAATGTTCCTGCGCCGACCTCAAGATCAAGCGGTTGCAGAATTACACAGCCCTGCTCCGCCCAGAATTGTTGCAGCGCAAGGATGAGTCCCTGGAAGGTTTTAAGATCGGGTTGTGAAAGGGAGGACAAGAGCAACTCCGTGCGGTACTGGAAAAGGCGCAATTATCCTTGATTGTAAAATCAATATCCACTCCCGAGCGGTTTCCGAACTACCCCCGTCACGGTTGGCTGATGTAGAATTCCACGCTCAACGTCGGCTGCTGTGTGGCCACGATGCGGATTAAGTACAGGGGTTATTCTATCCAGGCCTTCAAGTTGCGACTGATAAAAACGGCACTGCGGCTGTTTCAGCTATTACCTCTGCGGCTTGCGCACGCTATTGGCAGCATCATCGGCTGGTTGTTATATGTGTGTCCCAGCAAAGCTAAAAAGGTTACACGGCGGAACCTGCAATTGTGTTTTCCTGAAAAATCATCAACAGAAATCAAAAGTCTCACTTTGCAGAGTCTTCAGGAAACGGCAAAGACCGCCTTTGAGCTGGGTAGAATCTGGTTGGATCCGGTGCCGAAGGTGTTAAAACTCGTCATCAGGGTTGTTGGCGAAGATATAATGAAAGCGGCTGTTGATGCAGGAAAGGGTGTACTTTTACTGGCGCCACATCTGGGGAGCTGGGAGCTTTATGGCCTGCATATATCCAACTATGCGCCTACCACTTATATGTACAAGCCGCCAAAAATGGATGGATTTGAAACAGTTATGACCCGCTTTCGTGCTCGCGGCGGCGCGGCTCTGGCACCAACAGACCGGCGTGGCGTTATGCAATTGCTGAGAGCACTGGAGAGAGGCGAAATCGTCGGTATTTTGCCTGATCAGGAGCCGAACAGAAGCAGTGGAGTCTTCGCCCCTTTTTTTGGGATTGACGCCCTTACCATGACGCTGGCGTCGAAGCTGGCAGCGAAAACAGATGCTGCAGTTGTCTGTGGATTCGCCAGACGACTAGCGGACAGCAGTGGTTTTGAGATCATCTTTAAAGCGGCAGATAAAGATATTGCCAGTGAGGATGCCAGCGTTGCGGCGGCCGCATTAAACCGTACGGTAGAAGCCTGCGTTTGCGTGGAGCCAGCACAGTACCAGTGGGAATATAAGCGCTTCAGTAAACGTCCGCCGAAAGAGAGCAAAAAAATATATTCTTAAAGATATCTCGATCAGCGGGTGCTAACGGCGCCAGAACATTGGCATAAACAAAACCAGCAGCGTGAATATCTCAAGGCGCCCCAGCAACATTGCAAAGCACAGAATCCATTTCACGGTGATCGTCAAATCTGCGTAATTTAACGCGACCCCTTCAAGTCCTGGCCCCAGATTATTCAGGCACGCTCCTACAGCGCTGAATGCGGTAACGACATCCAGTCCGGTCGCCAACAGTGCCAACAGTAAAATCAGATAGACCATTACATAAACAGCAAAGAACCCCCAGACAGCTTCAATAACGCGATCGGGCACCAGCATGCGCCCAAGCTTAATCGAAATTATGGCATTCGGATGAATCAGGCGCTGAATTTCACGGAAACCCTGTTTGAAAATTAATAAAATCCGAATGACCTTCATGCCTCCGCCCGTTGAGCCTGCGCATGCACCAATAATCGCGGCATAGATCAGAAGGTAGGGTAAAGCCAGCGGCCATGAGTTGAAATCTGCGGTGGTATAACCGGTCGTGGTGGCAATAGAGACTGCTTGAAAAAGCCCGTGAACGAAAGCATTACGTGCATCGTAAGTACCGGTGGTGTACAACACGATTATCGTGAACAGTGACACGAATCCCAGTATAAGCAGATAGAAGCGAGTTTCAGGGTCAGTGAGATACTGACTAATACTGCGACGCTGCCAGGCAGTAAAATGCAGCGCGAAATTGATACCCGCAACTATCATGAAGAAGACGGTTAGAAGATTTATCAGATCGCTGTTGAAATATCCGATGCTGGAATCATGGGTGGAGAAACCGCCGATGGCGACAGTGGAAAAGCTGTGGCAAATAGCATCGAACAAACTCATCCCTGCTATCCAATAGGCGGCGGCGCAAGTCGCTGTCAGCGCCAAATAGATATACCAGAGTGCCTTTGCTGTTTCTGCCAGACGAGGGACCAGGTTATCGTTTTTTACCGGTCCAGGACTTTCCGCACGGTACAATTGCATTCCACCTATGCCGAGCATCGGTAATACGGCGACCGCTAGTGCAACAATACCCATGCCGCCCAGCCATTGCAGTTGCTGCCGGTAAAACAAAATGGATTTTGGTAAGGCATCAAGTCCGGTAATGACCGTGGCACCGGTAGTGGTTAATCCTGAAATAGATTCAAAAACAGCGTCTGTTATTGAAAGTGGCAGGTCATTGGATAACAGCAAAGGCAGTGAACCGAAAATGCCCAGTACAGTCCAGAACAGGGTAACCACAAGAAAGCCATCTCTGGTGCGTAACTCTTTCTGAGAACGAAAAGTCAGCAACCATAATACAAAGCCGGTCACAAAGGTAATCAACAACGCAGTTAAAAAAGAAAATATTTGATCGTCGGTATAGATGAGCGAGACTAAAATAGCCGGCACATTGGCCAGCAGACTGAATAACATCAGCAGAACGCCCAGAATTTTCGCAACAACAGATATATGCATAGAATAGAACTAGAAGAATGTGAATCCGACCTGAAACAGACGTTCCACTTCAGGGATGCGCTTTTTATCAACCAGAAACAGGATTACATGATCCCCGGTTTCCACGATTATATTGTCATGTGCAATAAGTACTTCTTCGTCCCGCACGATTGCACCAATGGTTGTTCCCTGCGGTAATTCAATGCTGCCGATGGCCTTGCCAACGACTTTTGAAGAATGTTTATCACCATGAGCGATTGCCTCCAAAGCTTCAGCAGCGCCGCGTCGTAAGGAATGCACATTGACGATGTCACCACGCCGAACATGAGTCAGCAGACTGCCAATAGTTGCCTGCTGTGGAGAGATAGCTATGTCGATTTCGCCGCCTTGCACCAGATCAACATAAGCAGGGTTATTAATAAGCGTCATAACCTTGCGCGCGCCTAAGCGCTTGGCCAGCATCGACGACATGATATTAGCTTCGTCATCATTGGTGAGCGCGAGAAAGACATCGGTTTGCTCTATGCTTTCTTCCAGTAGCAGTTGCCGGTCGGATGATTCGCCATTTAATACAATAGTGTTATTCAGATATCCGGCAAGATAGGCACAGCGTTGCGGGTTGCGCTCAATGATTTTGGTTTGATATTTTTTTTCGACAGCCTCGGCAAGACGTGCTCCGATATTGCCACCCCCAGCAATAATCAATCGTTTATAGGGTTTATCCAGACGCCGAAGTTCACCGATAACAGCGCGGATATTTTTCTGAGCAGCGATAAAAAAAACCTCATCGTCTGCTTCGATAACCGTTGATCCCTCGGGCATGATGGGGCGGTTGCGGCGGAAAATTGCAGCTACCCGCGTATCAACTTTGGGCATGTGCTCGCGCAGCAGACGAATCTCCTGTCCGACCAACGGACCTCCGTAATAAGCTTTCACCGCAACGAGCTGGGCTTTGCCATCGGCAAAATCCAATACCTGCAAGGAGCCGGGAAGATCAATCAGGCGCGCGATATAATTAGATACCAGATATTCAGGGCTGATTACCACATCGACAGCAATTGCTTCGGGATTGAACAGGTTTTCGGCGGCAATATAGGATCCGGAGCGAAGCCGACAGATTTTCTTTGGAGTTTTAAACAACGAGAATGCGATCTGACAGGCGATCATATTAACTTCATCATTCTCGGTCACGGCGATGATCATGTCAGCATCTTCCGCACCTGCTCTCGCCAGCACGTCAGGATGTGAGGGCCAGCCAACAGCGGTACCTACATCCATGTGATCTTTGAGTTCGCGAAGAAGTTCCGGATCAGGGTCAACGACAGTGATATCGTTAGCCTCACTGGCGAGATTCTCAGCCAGAGACATGCCGACCTTGTTGGCACCAAGAATAATTATTTTCATTTAACCCAGACGATCTCCTGTGTCTGTAAGTGCAGCGAATCAGACAGACTTTGTCAGTCTTGCGAAGTAAAACCCATCGGCTGCATGATTTTCTGGCAACAATTGCCTGCCAAGCCCGCATTCTACTCCCCATTCAACCTCGATGGCTTCATGTTTAGCATCATCATGACGGGAAATAAAACGGGCGATTACTTCTGTATTTTCATCTGTTAATACCGAGCAGGTCGAATATAAAAGCATGCCGCCAGGTTTCAGGCAAAGCCAGAGTGATTCAAGCAGCCTGTCTTGAAGAGCAACCAGTCGGGGGATATCAGTAGCACGTCGCAGAACTTTAATATCTGGTTGACGCCGAATAATTCCGGTTGCTGAACACGGGGCATCCAGCAGAATGCGATCAAAGTAATTACCGTCCCACCAGCGCGGTGATTCGGTAGCGTCAGCGGTCAGTAGTTCTGCATCCAGATTCAGGCGCTGCAGGTTCTCGCGGATCCGGTTCAAGCGGTGCTCTTCAGTATCGACAGCTAATAATCGAGTCGGTGGGGTTTCGCTTTCGAGCAGATGACAGGTTTTTCCGCCTGGCGCAGCGCACGCATCCAGTACGTTTAACCCAGGTGTAAGTGCCAGCAAACCCGGAATCAACTGTGAGGCCTCATCCTGGATGCTAAGAAACCCTTCAGAAAAGCCGGGAAGCTTGAGCACAGACACAGGGGCATCGAGATAAATCGCGGTATCAGCAAGATTTCCTGGACGCGCTCCAATACCTTCATCTTGAAGCAAGTGCAGATAGTCAGCGCGACTGATCTTTTGTCGGTTTACCCGCAACGTCATCGGCGGATATTGGTTGTTGGCTGCGAGGATTTCCTGCCACTGAGCGGGCCATGCCTTCCTAAGACGTTTTATCAGCCATGGCGGGTGTGCGTAGAAAGCGGATTCGCTGTCATTTATCTGCAGTTCAAGCTCTGATTGCGTGCGCAGGAATTGGCGCAGAACCGCATTTATCAGTCCTTTAGCCCAGGGTTTTTTCAGGGCCAACGCCGCTGTGACGGTTTCATTGACAACCGCATAATCCGGCACGCGCAAATGATGCAGCTGATAAATTCCAATCAGCAATAAACATTGGATATCCAGATCTTTAGCTTTGAGCGGTTTGCTGATCAATTGCCGCAGGAGCGCGTCCAGCTGGAAATACCATCGACAAGTGCCAAAACACATCTCGCGCAGTAAAGCCTGATCTTCATAATTACCCTTGTTCTCATTCAAGGTGGCCAGTGAACCCTGCTGAGATAGTAATCTGGCAAGAATACGGGCGGCGTCAGCCCGCACATTCGATGGCGCCGGTCGATTCATTAAATACGCATTCATAACAGAAGGCTGCCAGTGCCAGAAGCCGAAGAATCCTCGTCAGAGAATCTGTGGCCCGGCGCAAACAACGCTTTGCGTGAATTCAAAACATCTGACACCGGCAGCACGTTCTTGCCAGGCATTTGCAGGTGGGAGACCGAGAGCACTGAATCGGCGCAGGCGATATGAACGCAATCCCGATCGGCGGCAATAATAGTGCCTGGCGCTGCAGATGGTGACTGAAATTCCACAGTTGCCCGCAGCATTCTGATTCTCTCTGCGCTTAGAAAGCTGTAGGCAGGGTTGCGGCCAATGCCTGCGCGTATCTGGCGGTTTATCTCCGCAGCCGATTTCGACCAGTCAATTAAGGCCTCGTTCTTGTCCACTTTTCGAGCATAAGTGCTGAGCTGGTCTTCCTGCTGCTGAGCCTGGCTGCGCAGGGCTTGCAAGTTATCAAGACACTCAAGTAATGACTGACGGCCAATCGCAGCCAGCTTTGTTTCGATACTTAATCTGTCGTCATCAGCTTCAATGCTTGTAGTGGCTTTGAGCAGCATGGCCCCGGTATCCAGACCGGCATCCATCTGCATGATGGTCACACCGGTTTCTGCGTCGCCGGCCAATATGGCTCGTTCGATTGGCGCTGCGCCGCGCCAGCGCGGCAGCAGTGAGGCATGAACATTAATACAGCCAAACCGAGGGGTATCGAGAATCGCCTGTGGAAGAATCAAACCATAGGCGACCACAATCATCAAATCGGGTTTAAGAGCGGAAAGACGTTGCTGTTCCTGTTCATTTTTCAAGGAAACCGGTTGAAGCACCGGCAGTCCATGAGCGCATGCCAATGTTTTGACGGGGCTCGCATGCAAATGCTTGCCCCGGCCCGCAGCTCTGTCAGGCTGAGTGTAGACGGCGACAACCCGGTGTCTGCTGCCAAGCAATGCCTGTAGATGATCGGCAGCAAAAGCGGGCGTACCGGCAAAGACGATATTTAATACTTCCATGAGGGCCTGTTTGACAGCTTATGCTGACTGCTTGTGCGATTTTTCCAGCTTGCTGCGAATACGTTGGCGCTTGAGAGTGGTCAGATAGTCTACGAACAGCTTGCCGTTCAAGTGATCGCATTCATGTTGAATGCAGGTCGCCAGCAAGCCATCAGTCACTAATTCAAACTCATTACCCTCGCGATCCAGCGCCTTTACGCGCACTGCGCGCGGGCGTGAAACTGACTCATAGTAGCCAGGCACGGACAGGCAGCCCTCGTCGTATTCGCACAAATCCGGATCCATAATCTCCAGGACGGGATTTATGAATACCATCGGCGAGTCTTTATTTTCAGAAACATCAATGACGATCAGGCGCTTGTGTACATCGACCTGGGTCGCGGCAAGCCCTATTCCTGGAGCGGCATACATGGTCTCGAACATCGCATCAATCAACCGCTTCAGCTCGGCATCAAAGACGGTAACTGGGGTCGCTTTTTTGCGCAGCCGAGGATCTGGGAACTCAAGTATCTCTAAGGTAGTCATATATGTAGTCATTTCACTTTAACGTGTATACAAGAAGTCAGACCGAATAATTTTCTGTACTGTGAACTGCTTTTGGTGCTAACTATACCTTATTGCTACACTAATGGTGACTCTGCAATAAATACGGGATCCCCTATGAAAGTACAATTTACCGGCAATAAGGCAAAATCATCGTCAGTTCGGCATCGGACTATCTGTGCGCTTAGCGCTTGCAGCCTGCTGCTGGGCTTTCTGTTAACAGGACCGGCATCGGCGCAGTCATCTGACAATGAAACACGAACTGTGGTCAAGCTCAGCCCGCAAATCCGTGAAAGTCCCCTGGGCAGTGCAGTGCCCGCTATTCCCCGGGCAACCATAGAGAAGTTCCTCTCGGGCAATCGCGTTATAGATGCTGAGAAATACGAAGCTGCACCTTATATTCTGGCGAGCGTATCGGGCAATCTGGTTATCGGTGCAGGTGATGAGGTGTACTTGCGGGGGGAATGGGTTGATTCCGTTGGCAGTTATGACATTTTTCGTCCAGGGACCACCTATACTGATCCTGTGAGCAAAGAGTCCCTCGGTCTGGAGGCCGTTCATCTGGGGACCGTAAATCTTGTCGCCGATGCGGGGGATGGTATCAGAACAGGAATTATCCGTAGTAATGTCAGGGAGTTGAAAGCAGGTGATCGGTTGTTACTGAGGGAAAGCGAAAATCTGCAACATACATTTTACCCGGTGACTCCGGATTCACAGATCAGTGGTCAGATTATCGGACTGCCAGGTGATAAGAGTATGGCGGCTCAGTATGATGCGGTTGTGCTTAATCTGGGTGAGCGTGATGGTTTAAAGGTGGGCGACCTACTCACTATTTATGAGTCAGGCGAAGTTGTTCGGGATCCGACCGATAAGGCGAGCACCGTATTGCCGGGCAAACAGACGGGTACGGTGCTGGTTTATAGAAGCTTTGAAAAATTAAGCTATGCTTTGATATTAAGCTCCACACAGCCTACGTCGATTAATTTCCAGGTGCGCGCTGAATAATCAATTCGTCAGATAATTGATGATGAAGGCATTGGGTCAGGCTATGGATAGCCTGGAGCAGCAGTTTCAGCTAATGATCAAGGAAGATCAAAAATGTCTGTGCAGGATTTGCTTTACTGGCTGACACTGTTTCATGTACAGGGTCTTAATCATGCCCGTTATTTAAAATTATTGCAGGAACTCGGCTCTCCACAGGGGATATTGGCCTGCAGTTTTGATCAATTGCGCACATACGGTCTGAGTTCAGATACGATTGCTGAGCTGCTTAACAGCATGAGACCTCAAAGTCCCGCCTTAATGGCAGCGCAGATGGATCTTGACTGGTCGAGCATTGATGGCAATACCATTATCACCATGGCGGATAAGATCTATCCTCCATTACTTCTCCAAATCGACAGCCCTCCTCCCTTGTTGTTTGTCACCGGCCGTTTTGAATGCTTGCAGTTACCACAGATTGCGATCATTGGCAGTAGAAACTGCAGCGTTTACGGCGTGGAAACCGCAAAGCTGTTCGCTCAGCGCTTAGCGACGGCGGGATTTTCGATTTGCAGTGGACTGGCGTCTGGAATAGACACAGCAGCACATAAGGCGACAGTAAGCACTGACAATCCAACTGTTGCAGTACTGGGGAGTGGTATTGATACTATCTATCCTGAGAGAAACCAAAAGCTTGCCTTTGCGATCCGCGAACGTGGTGCTCTGATCTCCGAATTCCCTCGTAAAACCGCGCCCAAACCAGATCATTTTCCGCGACGAAATCGGATCATCAGTGGCGTCAGTGTTGGGGTGGTAGTTATTGAGGCGGCTTTGCGCAGTGGCAGCCTGGTCACAGCCAGACTTGCAATGGAGCAGAATCGCGAGGTGTTTGCTGTCCCGGGCTCAATAAAAAGTACTCAAAGCCGTGGCTGTCACCGGCTTATCCGAGAAGGGGCTGCGCTGGTCGAAACGCCGGAGGAGGTGCTGGAGGCAGTTAGCAGCCTGCTCGGCTATCAGTTCTCCTGGATGAGGGAGTTAACCAAAGAGCCGAAGCCATTCTCAGGGTCTGCCATTGAACATCAGGTGCTGGAGGCAATCGCATATGACCCTGTCCCGCTTGATGCCTTGCTTTCAAGCACCAGTCTGTCTCTGCAGCAATTGAACGCAGCACTGATGCAGCTTGAGCTCAAGATGCAAATCATGCTCCGTGCAGGCGGTTATATTCGGTGCCAGGAGCCTGTCTGACTTGACCGATTGTAGCGAGGGAAAACCGGTTGGAGTCAGAAGCTTGCTTCAAGCATCGGACTCAGGTAATTTCTCGTGCCGGATTCAAAACCGAAAGCCATCGAGGTTGCTTCACTATGAACAAACCTTTCGTCGCAATTCTGATGGGTTCTCAAGCAGATCTTACCATTATGGA
>JBDNGQ010000050.1:0-16944 GCA_041689205.1 Pseudohongiellaceae bacterium
AACAGTTACCTCTCCCTCGATGCGGTCCAATACCACGTTATCAACACGCCACGGTGAACGTAGCCCCAAAATCTGCGCGTAAAGGTCTGTATCTCTCATGCCTGCAAGCTTAAACTACCCACTCAATGTGGTGAAGCCCCGTTTTTAAGTGTAGTTTGCTAATTGCAGGCTGTATAGAGGGCATATGAAAACTCTGAGTCAGCCGATCAGTGAGCAACTGCAGCATCAGCTTCCTCTGAATCTTTCATGGAGAGGTTTTTTATGTCTTTAGAAATACTAACGATTGACAGGAATACTGAATGCACAGTAAAAGATATTGGAAGAGCACTTTTCCGTTCATGCAGAATGTTGAGCTTAGATTTATCGTGCTCCGGGTGATGCGCCTGCGTATCCCAAAATCCGGTTCTTTTTTGAACTGTGTTGACGGTTCTGAAACCAGAAAAGTTCTGAAACCAGGACAGTTCTGAAACCAGAAAGTGCAACGGCTAAATATTGAGGTTTTAAAAGAGTTTCGCAAGTCAGGCAGGAGATTCACAGGTTTTTACACCAGTTTCGACTAATCGTATTTGATCAGACTGGAGTTAATTATCTTTTTAATAAATAAAGAAAAATCCAAGGATAAACAATGAAGAAACTCAGTAGAGCAATTGGAATAGCAATCGGCTCCATGGCAGGCAGCCTGGCTACTGCACAGGAAGCAGATACCATCGAGGAAATCGTGGTTGTCGGGTCGCAAATCCGTGGTGCGAGCATCACCGATTCCCTGGCAGTAACTGTTCTGGACGCTGAACAGATCGAAATCATGGGAGCCGTCTCTGGTGATGAACTGATGCAGATGATTCCGGAGATGGGGCAAAACTTCTTTAATGAAGCGGAGAGTATCAGTGGAGGTGTGAACGCGGCACGCGGTGATGTGGGTGCTTTCAATCTGCGCAACGTTGGCACTGGAAATACGCTGGTGCTGCTCAATGGTCGGCGTCTGGTCAACAATGCCAGTTATCAGACAGAGGAAGTCGGTGGCAGCTTCATTCCGGTGAATACCGTAAATTCACAGATTCTGCCGGTCTGGGGCATAGAGCGGGTGGAAATTTTGCGAGATGGGGCCTCGGCCATCTATGGTGCTGATGCGGTGGCAGGCGTGGTGAATACCGTGCTGAAGTCTGACTTTGAGGGCTTCAATATCCGGACCCGCTACACCAGTTATGAACACTTCAGCCGTGATGACCGGTTGATTACCGCCGAGTGGGGCAAGAACTTCAATCAAGGGCGTACCAATGTCAGCGCATTTTTCAATTATTATGAGCGTGACAGAGTGCAGGCCAGTGAAGACGATCGCTGGGGAAATGCTGACCTTTCGAGGTTGGTACCACAGGACTCACCCTGGTTTGGTAGCAGCGCGTGGGGCAATGACAGTGCCAATTCGCTGGGCGGGCAATTCGATGTCATTTCTTCTGTGGCTTCCAGCAGCAGCCTGCGCAGAAATGGCGTAGTGGATAGTGCGGGTGAATTCCAGGTATTTCCGTCAGGCGCCGCACAATGTACTTATCAGCTCAATGGGACGGCCTGTGCCAACCCTGACTCCACTCCTATTAATCGTTCGAATGTAAACGAGTTCAGGGATGTTGCCTCCGAGCTGGACCGCACCAGTTTATTTGTCAACATCAACCATGAGTTTAACAACGGGGTGGAGAGCTTCACGGAGCTTCTAGCCTACGATTCGAGCAGCAATCTGCGTCGTCACGCATCCTACCCCTCTGTATTTTCGTTCACTGTGGCGGCTGATAATTACTACAATCCGCTGGGTCCCTGCGGTTCCCCCAACCGTCTGCCCGATTCCATAGTGGGCAGCTCGCTGTCCTGTTCTGGACTTAAGCTGCTGGTGGATAACTATCGCTTTGACGAACTCCCGCGTATCGTCAATGTTGATAACGACACTTATCGCATTTTGCAGGGGCTACGCTGGACTGCGGGCGAGTGGAATCTGGAATCGGCAGTGTCGTGGTCACGCGCTACGAGCTATGACCTCACCAACAATCGTGTTTCCAATACTTTGATGCAGGAAGCACTTAATGATCCAACTCCTGCGGCTTATAACCCCTTCTCAATGGGGGTTAATTCCAATATTGAACGCGCACTGGTGGATGTTTATCGCGCCAATGAAACCTCCTTGAGTACTTTTGATATCAAAAGCTCCAATGCCAACATCCTTGAATTACCTGCAGGGGCGGTCGGGGTGGTCATGGGTCTGGAATGGCGTCGGGAAGCTTTCATCGACGATCGCGACCCACGTCTGGATGGCACGATTCAAGCGACAGATATCGATGGAATCACTTTCCCCTTCATTTCCGATGTCGTGAATTCCAGTCCCTCGTCGGACAGCTCAGGCTCACGTACAGTGAACTCCGCTTTAATCGAGTTGCAGATTCCGCTGCTGGATACTCTGGATCTGCAGTTGGCTGGTCGTTATGAGGACTTCTCGGACGTCGGCAGCACCACCGTAGGCAAGGTGGCCTTTGGCTGGCGTCCGGTCAACTGGGGACTGCTGCGCGGCTCCTGGTCGCAGGGTTATCGTGTACCTAATCTGGTCACCGTGAGTGAGGGACTGGTCGCCCGGGAGAACACTCGTACCGATTGGGCCTGCGTCTATGCGGCTGAGAGGGGAGGGGATCCCAATCAGGATATCCTCGACTGCACAAACAGCACACAACGTATCGCCGAAGGCAGTGAGTTGCTTGTTGCGGAAGAATCCACCAATACCTCTATCGGTTTTGTTCTCACACCCCGCGACGAGCTGACCTTTACACTCGATTTCTGGAGTATTGAAAAAGAAGACACCATTGGTCTTTTAGGTGAAGAAAATCACATGGCACTGGATCTGCTGTTGCGTATTGAGGCCGGTATAGGTAACTGCGCTCAGGGTTTCAACGCAGCAGTGCAGCGTCAGGCAGTGAGTCAAGATGCAGCAGCCGTCTATACTGCTGCCGGTATCTGTCCGGCAGGTGTGGCTACAACCGTCTTTGATAGATATGTCAACCTGGACACCCGTACGGTGAAAGGCTATGACTTTGGCATCTATTACGATGTAGACACCCGCTTTGGTAATTTCAGCCTTAGCTACAATGGAGCCTTCCTGACCGATTATGAACAGAAGGCTGGCGGTGTGGCTGCAGAACTGGTCGCAGCCAGGGACAGTGGTAGCCTGCCGGCCTCCATACCGGTAGCGGGTTTTGCCGATCTGCTCAAACAGGATGGTAATCAGGATGAGAAGCACTCCGCTAAGCTGCGCTGGCGCATGGGAGACTGGGGTATTGGATTATCCGGCTACCGTCTGGGTTCCTTTTATCAGGATTCCCTGACATTGGATGACGGAACGCGATATGTCATTCCTTCGATGACCACCTATGATGCAACCGTGGATTACCGGACAGCTGTTTTTGATAAAAATACGCGTATACGCCTAGGGGTGAAAAACCTGACTGATGAGAGAGCACCTTTGGCGGATCGCTACTTTGGCTACTCCTCAGACGCTCACACCGACTATGGGCGCTATGCTTATCTGGATGTGCGTGTGAGCTTCTGAGCAGAGGAATAACAATGAACAGAACTGCCCAGTGGCGAGTCTCGCTCTGCTTATGGACGTTGCTCGTGGTGAGCCTGCCTGTGCAGGCCGAACAGCCGCTGCGCATTCTGTTCGTTGGTAACAGCTACCTCTACTATAACGACAGTCTGCACAATCATGTGGGGCGGATTGCGGAGGAGTTGCGACCGGAATTGGTCGACAAACTCGAGTACAAATCCTCCACGATAGGTGGGTCGTCGCTCTCTCATCATCCTATTGAGCATCTGTTGACGCCTGGCCGTATCGGCGTCGAAGAGGCCTTTGAATGGGTGGTACTGCAAGGTGGCAGCAACGAACCCTTGTCCGCGCGACGTCGCGCTGCCTTCATTGATACCGTCAAGGACTATGATCGCCTGATCAAGCGCAGGGGCGGGCAGACCGCGCTCTACATGACGCAAGCGTATGTTGCTCCCCATGCACGGGTGGAAGAAGGTCAGCAGGCGGTTCTGGCAGCTGCTTATGCTGAGGCGGCCGCTGCCACCGGAGCGCGCGTCATTCCGGTGGGACTGGCTTTTGAGCTTTCCTACCAACGACGACCTGAACTGCCACTGCACATGGAGTTCGACGGTACGCATCCCTCACTCTATGGGACTTATCTCGCAGCCTGTGTGGTCTTCCTGACCCTCTACGGAGGCAGTCTCGAGGGCCTGCAGTATGACTACTTCGGGCGCATTCCTGCGGACATCGCCCAGTATCTGCAGGTAGTTGCCGAAGATACAGTGGCCGCTTATCCAGCCCTGGCCAGCACCGAGTAGACACGGCGTAACTCCCCTCCAGACTACTAACAAGCTTGTTGATGGCGCCGTCCTCGGCTGCCACAATTGACTCTGACCAGTTGAACGGGAAAGCAACTGGTGATGCCGCCTTTGCTCATGGCTTACAAATCACAGTGGAGCTGGCACGGGGCCTGCGTTCAGCGCTGGATACCCAGCAGTAAAAAAACACAGAGGGTAATATTTTTTTAATCACTCGCACCGCTTTCCTGCGCTGCGCATTGCGGATAACATCATCGTGTTCAATAAGCGCCCGTTCCGGCATTAGTAAATGAAATCAGGTCAGCCATAGAGGAAAGAGAATACAGATGATTAATCCAAGTAATTTGTTTGAGCAGTTTCTGGGTCCTGATGCGGCCAATTCCATGCGTCAGGCAGGTGGATCAGCCAAGCAGCAGCTTGATGGCATGGGGATGGGCGGGTTTGGCGGCGGCGCCGTGACCGGTGGAATTCTCGGCCTCCTGCTGGGCAGCAAGAAGATGCGCAAGATGGCAGGGGGTGTGGTTGGTTATGGTGGCGCAGCTGCCGCAGGTGCGATGGCTTTCAAGGCCTACCAGAACTGGCAGCAAGGCAAGGTCGCTGCCACCGCACCCGTGGCTACGCGGGCTGATATCGGACATGTGGATCGCAACTTCCTGCCCAAAGCGACTCCGGCAGCAGATGGCCAACCCTTCCAACTGGTCATGATCACGGCCATGATCGCAGCGGCCAAGGCCGATGGTCACATCGACGCACAGGAGCAGAAGTCCTTGTTCGAGCAAGTCGAGAAAATGGGACTGGATGCCGAAAGCAAGGCATTCGTATTTGACGCGCTGAGGCAGCCGGTTGACATTAACGCAATCGCTGCTGCCGCCAGAGGTATTGAGCAGGCAACTGAGCTGTATCTGGTGTCACGTATTGCCATCGATGTTGATCACCCGGCAGAGCGTGCCTATCTGCAGGCCCTGGGGCACAAGCTCAATCTGCCCTCCGAGCTGATTGCGCATCTCGATCATCAGGTTGAAGCGGCTGCATCTAATTAAATGCCAGGTAATGTCGTTGAAAGTCTGGCGATTGCAAAGAAGCTCGCCGAGGAATCTCCAAAGTCAGCCGAGACAGTCAGGTAATCCACAGTGCGAGCATCAATAAATTTCTGGAGACTGCAATGAGAACCTGGTCCTGTCTGTTACCGTTGGCATGCGCGGCTTGCCTGTCACTCCAAACAATGGCGCAGCCTGCCTTGACCGAGACAACGGGTGAATCTGCTCTCGGTAATTCCAATTCCCTGCTGTATGCGCTGGCCTGGAAACAAACGTCAGCGGAATACCGGGCTTTGTACCATCAAGGTTTCAATATAGCCCGGCTGCACGTGGAGAACGCGCTGCAGCGTCGCACTGGCAGCAAACCGCTGGCAGTGATTACTGATGTGGACGACACGGTGCTCCATGTGCTCAGTTACTGGGGCCATCTGGTAAACACCAACAGGGACTTTTTTGACGATTCTGTGTGGGATGAATGGATTGCAGAAGATCTGGTGACGGCAGCACCCGGTGCGCTGGAGTTCTTCAAATTCTGTGCTGACAACAAAGTCGACGTTTTCTACGTGACCAGTCGTGATCAGGGTGAGGCGACACTGGATATCGCGTTATCTAACTTGCGCAGTATCGGTTTGCCTCAGATTCATGAGCAGAATGTCACTGTGCTGCGTGAATCATCCAATAAGGAAATACGTCAGGATGAAATCATGCAGACCCATGAGGTAGTGGTGATGCTGGGAGATAACCTTAACGATTTCCGGCGCAAATATTATATTCGCGGCGACGTGGATGCCCGCATTGCCGCGATGGAAGAGGACAGTCATCTGTTTGGGATCAAATATGTAATGTTCCCAAATCCCACTGATGGCCATTGGCTGGCCGCCATTTTCGGTGAATCTGAACCGCCCGCCAGTGCTGCCAACCGAGAAATTCTCAGGGTGGCTGCGGCACGATCTGCCTGGACACGCCTGTCGCGGCCTTGAGAGTAAAAACCTGAGAATAAAAAATTTCGCAGACATGAAATGTGTGACTTTAATGCTGGCTAATATCCCGATCTTCGGACTGCGACTGTAACACTGTCGCTGTTCGATACTGCTGCGCCTGATAAAGCATATGTGGAAATAATAAACTTGTCAGAACCGTGTTTTGGCTTGCGCTACCCCTTTCAATTTATCCTGGAAGGGGTATACTCCTGCGCGTCAAATGACGCACTAATAGAGTCCCTCTCTTAATACCCCCTCTTGGAATTTCAATGAAGCAATCAATTTTTGTACTTTTTCAGTACGGCGTACTCTTGTGTCTGCTGTATACGCCTTCCATTGCTGTTTTTTACATGTACATCACCACGGAGCCTGAGTCGAGCAACAGCCTGGCGGGCTTACGCCTGATTATTATCCTCCTGCTGGCACCGATTTTCGCCAAGTATGTAGTCCAGTTGTGCACTGCGCCTTTCTACTCACTGGCAGGACGCATCAGGCAGGCAAAAGGGGGATGTCCTTCTGAGGCGACCGTGTCAGTTTTAATTCCTGCATGGAACGAAGAGGTCGGGGTTTTAAAAACCCTTCAGTCAGTTTTAGATACACAGTACAGACATCTGGAAGTGATTGTGATCAATGATGGTTCAACCGATGCCACGCATGAATTGGTGACGGGTTTTGTGAAAGAGTATGAAGCGCACAATCAGTCGAATACGAAAATCAAATATCTCTATTTACCCAATGGTGGTAAGGCCAAAGCGTTAAATCGGGGTTTAACACTTGCCGATGGAGAATTTATACTAACCATTGACGCCGATAGCGTGATGGATAAAGCAGCGATAGTTAATATCATGAAGCAGTTCACCGATAATGAAGTTGCGGCAGTCGCGGGCAATGTCATCATCGGTAATCGCAAGAAGCCTATCGAAGTCATGCAGCAACTGGAATATCTCTATGGCTTCTTCTTTAAGCGAGCGGACTCCCTGTTTAATTCGGTTTATATTATCGGCGGTGCTGCGGCCGCTTATCGTAAAAATGTACTGATGGAACTCGGCGGTTTTGATCATGACATCATTACTGAAGATATCGAAATGTCCACGAGAATACTCGCCCACGGTTATAAAACCCGCTATGCCGCTGATGCAGTAGTCTACACCGAGGGTCCTGCAAGTTGGACAGGGTTATGTAACCAGAGATTGCGATGGAAATACGGCCGCCTGTTGACTTTTATTAAACATAGAAAATTGTTTTTTAGTTGCAATAAAAAACATAATGTATACCTGACTTTTCTATTGCTGCCGGTGGCAGTGTACGCGGAGCTGGCGTTGCTTTTTGAAGCCGTGTTATTGACTATATTCTATGGCTATACGATTTATACGAGTGACTATTTACCGCTGGCAATTCTTATCCTATTTATAAGCTCGGTAATAGCCCTGCAGATAGTTATTGATCCAATGTCACGATTTCACCGCAACCTGCTGGTGCTGGCGCCAGTGGCCTGGATTATTTTTTACATTATCGATGTTGTTGAGTTTCAGGCTTTATGCCGAAGTTTAAAACGACTTTTAAAGCGTGAAGAGCTTACATGGCAGAAATGGGTCCGAGTCGGGCTGCTTAGCGATCCGGTAATTGCAAAATAACGTGCGAGTACCAATTAAGATACGCTGTGTGTGTTACCGAACAGTATCAGAACTTTGAAAAGTACAGACTTCTCTCGCTGCAGTATTCGAAACGAGTCCTGCCGCGTAGGTTTTCTTCAAGTCGTTCTCACCTCAAGGAGTTCATTATGATTGGTCTATTGGTAGTTGTCATTCTCGTGCTGGTAATTGTCAGAATGGTTTAAGCAACACTTGAATCTTACGCATATTGGGCGTCCAATCGTGTGAAAGATTTCTGGATGGTGATGACGTTCGCCATTGTGCTGGTTTGGCGGATAACTTATGCAGCTCGTAGTTGAGAATCTCGCAAAGCTCTATGATCAAAAGCGAGGGCTTGCGCCGATCAGCTTTGAAGTAGACAAAGGCGAACTGATTGCCATTGTCGGTCATAATGGTGCTGGCAAATCCACCCTCCTGAAAATGTTGGGAAGCTGGATAGTTCCGGACGGCGGCAGTGTCATGTTTGACGGATTCGATCTGAAAAACAGGATGGCTGTCGTCGGGAAGGTGGGCTTCATTCCAGAAGTTCCTAATCTCTTCGATTTCTTTTCCGTTGAATATAACCTCAAACTCTTCGCCGTTCTTTCCCGCGCCCCAATGTCTCGGGTAGAGGAGATTCTGGGCGAGTTCAATCTGCTGCCCTTTCGACGAAGCAAAGTACAGGCGCTGTCAAAAGGGTTGAAGCAGCGAGTAAACATCGGACGCGCACTGTTGGCAGATCCTCCGCTGCTGATTCTGGATGAGCCCACATCGGGTCTCGACTTCGAGATGACAAGGGAAATCTACCGGCTGTTAAAGACGATGCATGCAGCTGGAAAAACTATTCTTTTTACGTCCCATCGACCGGAAGAGATAAAAAGTCTTGCGACCCGGATTATGGTGCTGCACGAAAGCAAGCTCGTCTTCGACGGAGCTCCGCACGAGTATTTCCAATCCGAAATCCATGAAAAGCTGTATGCATTATGATGAGAAATGTCCTCATACTTGCATTCAACGATCTAGCCATCGCGTTCAAGAACAAGACGTTTTTTCTGGTCCTGTTCATCCCGCTGTTCGTCTTTGTTACCCTGAATCTGGTCGACGTGACCGGCGTTGAGGCAAGCAAAATTAAAATCGGTCTGGTTGAGCAGGAAACTTTCACACCGGAAATCACCGAGAGTATCAGCGCTGCTGAAGAACTCGTCGAGGTAACCTGGCTTGAAAATTTGGAAGAGGGAATTGGTTTATTAAAGGAACGCAAGATAGACGGGATGCTAACAAGAAGTGAAGAAGCACGCGACAGTCTGGCGTTAATTGTCTTGAAGCAAGATTCCATCCAGACTATTGCGATTATGCAGACTTTTTCGGCGGTGCAGAAAGCGGCGCAAGGAGCTGCTCCGGATTGGATCACCGGCATCAAATCGTTGCACCAGGGCGGCATTCAGAGAGAGACTTTGCCGACATGGGTATTGATGTTGGTCCTGCTTATCGGCTTCATTATCCTGCCGGCGCAAGTGGCCGAGGAAAAGGAAAAGAAACTGCTGCTTGCTCTACTCCAGACTCCCATAAACGAAGTTCAATGGTTGATAGCCAAATTAATCCTGGGCATGGTGCTGATACTGGCTGCGGTGCTGCTTCTGCATTTGCCAGGAAAATTCGGCCCGGTACACCTTTTTGATTATATCGCCATACTCCTGGCAGGTAGCTTTTGCTTTAGCGCCTTTGGGGTTTTTCTGGGTTTTCTATGTCGCAATCAGGCCAGCGCCAGAACGCTGGGTGTTATCTTCTATTTACCGCTCCTGCTCCCTTCGGCGATGGCAGATGTGTCACAAAAGTTTGCCGCTGTTGCACCGTTGCTGCCGTCATATCAATTGTACAAGCCTCTTCAAGCCATCCTCCTGGAAAACGCCAGCTTGACCGATATGACCTTTGATTGGATCTACCTGATTTTACTGGGATCATTAATGTTTTGTTTTTCATACCTGTTGATGAAAAGACGCTGGCTGATGTGAAGGATTGACTTTGGTGCAATAAGGGGGAGGCTGCCAGCCACGAATCTGAGCGACACTGACACCACAAAGGAGCTTCAGCATGAACAACGATGACCGCAAACCCACAACAACAGACGCCGGAATCCCCGTTGCCAGCGACGAACACTCGCTCACGGTGGGCCTCGATGGCCCCATCCTGCTGCAGGACCATTACCTCATCGAGCAGATGGCCAATTTCAATCGCGAGAAGATTCCGGACCGACAGCCTCACGCGAAAGGTTCCGGAGCCTTCGGACACTTCGAGGTGACCCACGATGTCAGCAAATACACCAGCGCCGCGGTGTTCCAGCCAGGAACGAAGACGGATACGTTGATCCGGTTCTCTACGGTGGCGGGCGAGCAGGGCAGCCCTGATACCTGGCGTGACCCGCGGGGCTTCGCGCTGAAGTTTTTCACCAGCGAGGGCAACTACGACATGGTCGGGAATAACACGCCGGTGTTCTTCGTCCGTGATCCCATGAAGTTCCAGCACTTCATCCGCTCCCAGAAACGGCGTGCGGACAACGGCCTGCGCGACCACGACATGCAGTGGGATTTCTGGACCCTGTCGCCCGAGTCCGCCCACCAGGTCACCGTGCTGATGAGTGACCGCGGGATCCCGAAGACCTGGCGACATATGAACGGATACTCGAGCCACACCTACATGTGGGTCGGCGCGGACGGTGAGCGCTTCTGGGTGAAGTACCACTTCAAGACCGACCAGGGCATTGACTTCCTCACGCAAGAGGAGGCCGACCGGCTAGCCGGTACTGACGGGGACTACCACCGGCGCGACCTGTTCGAGGCGATCAAGCGGGGTGACAATCCCAGTTGGACACTGAAGGTTCAAATCATGCCCTTCGAAGAGGCCAGCAGCTACCGCTTCAACCCCTTCGACCTGACCAAGGTGTCGCCGCACGGTGACTATCCGCCGCACGAGGTCGGCCGCCTGACCCTGGACCGCAACCCGACCGACTTTCACACGGAGATCGAGCAGGCGGCGTTCGAACCGAACAACCTCGTGCCGGGAATCGGTGTCAGTCCGGACAAGATGTTGCTCGGCCGAATGTTCGCCTACGCCGACGCCCACCGTCACCGCCTAGGGGTCAACTACAAGCAGATCCCGGTCAACCGGCCGAAGGCACCTGTAAACAGCTACAGCAAGGACGGGGCGATGCGGGTCCAGAACGTATCCGACCCTGTGTATGCACCGAACTCGAAGGGCGGTCCGAGGGCTGACAGCGAACGCTATCCCGAGGCGGCGACCTGGGAGGCCGGCGGCGAGTTTATCCGTGCAGCCTACACCCTGCGAAAAGACGACGACGACTATGGCCAGGCCGGCACCCTGGTGCGCGAGGTCATGGACAACGAGCAGCGCAACCGGCTGGTGTCCAACGTCGTCGGGCACCTAAAGGAAGGAGTTTCTGAGCCCGTGCTGCAGCGTGCGTTCGAATACTGGCGCAACATTGACCAGGAGACCGGCGACCGTATCGCCCTGGGAGTGAAGGACCGCTGATCTCGGAAACCTGTTAAAAAGTTCCGCTTACCTTCAGTGACAATTGCCGGCCAGAGCTACCGCACTGACTCTCAATCTCCTTGATGACGCCGGAGGAAATACGACCGACATAGCGCAGGCGCTCACGGCAGAATTCGCCATTGTTAAAACCAATGGCATCGAAACGGAAGGTAATGCCGTCAAAGGCTACGATTTCGGCGAAGGCCATCACGAAGGGGTCGCCCGCTTGCACTTCGATATTATCGATATCATAGCGTTTGCGATTACCGTCGAACTGGTTGCTCCAGTTCACGCCGTAATTCATCTTCCAGCGGCTGATATCATGCCGGAAGCCCAGCGACAGCCGTCCCCGACCGCTATTGGTAAAACGTCTGTCTATGCCAAGGAATGGATCGGTGATCGATGAATCCTCGACATTGAGCCTGGCGGTTACCAGCAAATTAGGCAAATCGATCATGCGCATTCTGATACTGGCATTCAAATTCAGGCCATATTGTTCACCGTCGCCGATATTGCCATTGGCGGACTGCAGGACCAGCGCGGATTGCGAGACATCGATGCGTTCGATACGATCGTGGTAGTCGCGATAATAGATGCTGCCATCGATCACTCCGGCGTCATTGGGCAGACGATACTCGGTGTTGAATTCGTACTTCCAGTACCACTCCTGCCTGAGGTTTTCGTTACCGGCCTGCGTATTGCGGTCATTATCACGACTGTCGGACGAGGCGACAAAGTCACTGAATGTGAGTTGTTCGACCACTTTTTCGATCGAGGTTCGCAGTTGCAGTGTCGGTGTCAGGTCATAGCGAAAATCTATCTTTGGTTTTACAAAACTAAAATCGCGGCTCTTGACCACATCGCCTTTCTGAGTGATTTCCGAGCTTTCATAAAGCAGCGTGCTCTCCAGCGACATCTTGGGATTGATGATCCAGTTATGAATGACAAAAGGTTCATAGCGCATTTCTTCAACGCTTGAATTGGCATTGGCGATAGCGACCGGGACCAGGCCACCGTGAGCGGCGGAAGGGATGCCGATGCTGCTGGCTATGCCCAGTGCCAGGTTGGAGTCGAGGATTGTCTGGGCGCGTTCGGCTCCCATTTCGATATTCTGTCCCGCCACGATATCAAAGGTGTAGGAGCTGCGTACGATGTTTTCAGTGGTAGTGCTGCCGGAATCCAGAAACAGGTTCTTAGTTTGCGATTCATTGTTGCCGATCACGAAGCGTTCACGTACAGAGTTTCGGGTGTTTTCATTGTCGATGAACAGTATCTTGAAACGCTGCCCACCAGCCAGATTGTATTCGTAGTCCCCGCCAATCTCCCAATTTTCACTTTCATTGGGGCTGCGCTCGCGTTCACGCAGTACGGTATTGGGATTGACCCTGAGATTGGTAGTCCAGCGCAAGGTATCTGTAGGGCCATTGCCTTCTGAATACTGGGCATTAAATCTGGCGCTGCTTTGCTGATTGATCTCATAGCCCAGGTTGGTGCTGATGCTGGACATGGTGCCGTTGGTCACCCGTTCTTCGCGCACCAGATCGTTGCGCGAAAAATCCCCGAGTACGCTGCTTTCCTCGCTCAGGTTGTTGTTGTACCCCTCGCGTCGGCTGGCATTGATAAGAAAATTCAGTCCGTCACGCTGACCGCTGTAGGCAAGCGAACCTGCGGGTGTCGTGGTGCCATCTCTTGACTGATTAACACTGGCTTCATAAGACACCGCCGAACTGGTGAATTGTTCAAACAACACGACGTTGATTACCTGGCCGCTGCCCCTGACATCCAGCGAACCGGAGGTGCCACGGATGATTTCGATATAATCGACCTGGCCAGCACTGATACGGCTCAACTGGCCGGCAGTCTGGTTATTCTTGCCTGCGGTGCGTTTGCCATTGATCAGTACCTGATTACCACCACCGCCACCGCTGCCGAATCCCCGGCCACCGCCGCCCCCGCCGTGGCCGCCAGGAGGTCCACCACCGAAACCGCCACGACCGCCGCTGTCGCCACCGCTACCGCCACCGGGTAGTCGACTCAACATGTCCTGGGCCGTCACGGGAGAAAACTCGGAAAAGTATGACGCCGGGTAGGTGACTGTCGATGCATCACCCTGATTGGTCTGGGCCGAAGCGATGGGAAAGGCCAGAGCCAACAACAGTGCTGCCGGGAGGCTGCGCAAGCGGAATGGTTGAGTCATTGAAACACCTATCTTGTCGTAACGGAAATTATGGGGTGGGGCCGGCGCGCAGGAGGAACCCAAATTAGCTCGGGATTATAGGGTAATGTATTTTGCGTAGTTGTAACGAATTGTAGTGTATTAGCGTATTTTCAGGGCTTTCGGGCATTTATGAGATGAATAACCCGGGCGGCGCGACCAATGGCGCCGCCCGTCCCGTCATACCGCCCCGCATTGCGCCAATCGGATGGCCGTTTCAATCTCTGCTGACATATCAAAAAATCCGGTGTTTGATGACATAGACGGTCGATATGCAAAATAGGTTTAAATGTCTCGTGCTGGTTTTCCTTGGCGTTCAGACTTTACAGCAACTCCACTCGCCGAGAGCCAAGTTCTCGCGCATAGCTGTTGTCACCAACTTCTGGTGAAAATCTTCATACAACTACCGTAATTTCAATCATAGGAAATATATCTCTTTGTTTTTACTTGTTTATTTTTTCTGGCTTCAATCTTGCTTCGTATGATTGGCAAAAGCAATTATTGAGTGCCCCCGCAGGGAATGGTTGGTCTTCTATTTTTGCAGGAGATTTAAACCTGCAATCACTCGGCTCCGTCTAACCCAGCATGACTGAGTAACTGAACAGTTAATCAATGGCAGGAAAATGAAAATAAGTGATACGTCCGCACAAGATGTGCAACTGGCACCAGGCAACCCCCACAAAACGAAGCTGGTGGCTCTGGCCGGTCTGATGGCGCTGGTGTTGATCGGTTGGGCCGTCATGCCCAGCATTCAACGCTGGGCACAGGCGGAAGAGTCGGTATCGGCCGATCGCTTGCGCCTGGCGCCAGTAACCCGTGGTGATTTTGTGCGCGACATGACCGTACAGGGCCGCGTTGTAGCCGCAGTCAGCCCCACACTGTATGCCAGTCAAACCGGTACTATCACATTTCTGGTGGAGTCAGGAGACTCGGTCATTGTGGGGCAGGAACTGGCCAATATAGACAGCCCTGAAATGCAAAATCGTTTGCTGCAGGAACAGTCCCGCTTGTCCTCTCTGCACATCGATCATGACCGGCAACGCATCACCAATCAACAGCAAAAGCTTGCAAATCAGAAAGCTTTGGACTCTGCCAGCATCTCCCTGAAAGCCGCGCAACGGGAACTGGATCGGGCGCAACGCGCGTTGGAGCAGGGTGCCGTTACGCAAGTAGATTATGACAAGGCGCAGGACAATCTGGAAACCGCACAGGTCATGCACAAGCATGCGGAAATGGATACCGAGCTTGACAACGAACGCCTGCAGTTTGAACTGCAAACCCGCGAGCTTGCCGTGGAGCAACAGGGCTTACTCGTCAACGATCTGGTACGACAAGTGGCAGAGCTTGCCATCACTTCACCAGTCAGCGGCATCGTGGGCAATCTACTCGTTGGTCAAAAAACCAACGTTGCCAGAAACCAGGCTGTGGCCAGCGTTGTCGATCTTTCTGCCTTTGAGATTGAAGTACTGATCCCCGAAAGCTATGTGGACGATCTGGCGCTTGGCATGTTGGCGGAAGTGCGTGCCGGTGTGAATCAACACATGGCAACACTGGTAGCCGTTTCTCCCGAGATCATTGACAACCAGGTGACAGGACGACTTCGGTTTGCCGATAGCGTGCCCGAAAACCTGCGTCAGAATCAGCGCCTCACAACACGCATACTGTTGGAAGAAAAGCGCGACGTCGTGATGGTACAGCGTGGCCAATTTCTGGATAGCGGCAATGGTCGCGTCGCTTATTTGGTGCGTAACGGTGTTGCCTACCGGACGTCAATCCAGATTGGTGCTACCAGCCTGAGCAGTGTCGAAATCATGGAAGGTCTGGCACCCGGAGACACCATCATTATTTCCAGTACCGACACATTCAACAGCGCGGAAACCGTGCTGATCAATAACTGAGAGAACGGATAAACCAGGAGACAAACTTATGCTGAAGATGACTGGAATAACCAAAGTATTTCGCACAGATCTGGTGGAAACGCATGCCTTGCGCGAGATCACTTTGCATGTGGAAGAAGGGGAGTTCATCACCATTACTGGCCCATCAGGGTGCGGGAAAACCACTCTTCTGAATATTGCGGGATTACTGGAAACATACACGCGCGGTGAGTATTTGCTGGATGGCCAGAACGTTGCGGCGCTGGGTGATTACCAGCGCGCAAAACTGCGTAATCAGAAAATCGGTTTCATTTTTCAAAGCTTTAATTTAATGCCCGATTTGAATTTGTTTGACAATGTAGATGTACCTCTGCGTTACCGTGGCATGAAAGCGGCTGAACGCAAGGACCGCATAGACAAGGCGTTGGACTCAGTAGGTTTGTTATCGCGCAAAAAGCATCTGCCATCACAATTGTCCGGTGGCCAGCAACAACGCGTTGCCATCGCCCGTGCGCTGGTGGGTGAGCCGCGCTTCCTGTTGGCGGACGAGCCGACCGGTAACCTGGACTCCAATACAGCGCAAGGCGTTATGGAATTATTGGAAGGCATCAATGCTTCCGGCACCACCATTATTATGGTGACACATGATCCCTCCATTGCCAGCCGCAGTGCGCGCAATATCCATATTCTGGATGGAAGCATTGCCGAATCGCAACCAACAACCGCGCATCCGGATAGCGGGCAATTGGGTGACGTTAGCCAACCGCCAAGTCAAGCAGCCTCTGCAGCCTGATCAGGAGACCGCTCATGTTTATGTACTACCTGCGTTTGAGTTTATTGAGTTATCGCCGTAATCCGGTACTGAGTTCCTTGATGGTGTTGGCTGTAGCCATTGGCATTGGTGCCTATATGGTTATCTTCACACTTAATTACTACATGGGTGGCGACCCAATTCCGGCTAAGAGTGACAAGCTCTTTCATGTACAACTGGACTATGGTGACCCTGCCGTGCCCAATTCGACACCACCGCCACAGCTCACCTATATTGACGCGACCGCTTTGCTGAATCTGACACCTCAGCATCCGCGTACCGCCACCTCAAAATTTTCCGCCATCATTGAACCGGAGGGGAATGAGATAAGGCCTTTCTCGGTAGATGGACGTGGCAATTTCAGTGATTTTTTCACCATGTTTGACGTGCCATTTAAGTATGGTAATGGTTGGGATCGCTCGGATGATGAAAACAATCGACAGGTTATGGTGTTGTCTCAGGAAATGAATGAA
>JBDNGQ010000051.1:0-5315 GCA_041689205.1 Pseudohongiellaceae bacterium
CGGGATCGGCTGAAGGCCCCTTCGGGCGGGCGTCTGCGCCGCTTCTGCCGCGTTGCCGTGCTTGCCAGGGGCTACGGCCATTGCCAGCGCACGACGCCTTGCAGCAGCGGGCGCAATCACCCGCAGAGTGGTCATAGAGTTTTTCAGAGGCTCCCAAGGTATCCGCGCGGGCCGCTGGCATTGCGGCTGGTACTAAAGCTGGTATTAAAGATGCGCCTAAAGCGATGAGCAGCCTATACAGAGATGACATTTCCTTCCCTCGATTCTGTGGTGGGCATCTGCTTGACGGATTGCACCCCCCATTCAACTTATCATTCAAGTCCGCCTGGTCAGCGTCAAATACTCTGCCCGAACTGGCATGACATATGTCCGAATCCGCCTCGAAACCGACACAATTTTTTACAGCATCAAGAAGCAAGGTTTTACCCTATACGCCAGTCTGCTCTCCAGGGATAGTCTAGAAAGCCAGGCAAAAAGCGCGGAACGTACAGCTACAATTGTGCCTGGGGCTGCATAGATAATTGAACAAAAAATGAAGTTCAAGGAGAACCCATTATGTTAAAAACCAAATTCGGCAGACCTGAAGTAGAGTTTAATGCCGCTGATGAAGAGCACCGCAAGGCATTTTCGCGCTATCTGGAAACAGGGTCATGGGGCACCTCTCCCTACCGTTTCAAAGTGCAGACAGATGGACTTACTGCGATCACAAAGATGAATACCATGCTGATCGAGTACTACACAAAGAAAGAGTTTGCCTGCCATTGAGGTGCTGACTAAATCACCCGATTTGATTGAGATCAAACCTCTATCGTGGCTCCCATGCAAAGATGAAGTATACTCTGTGCGGTTTTTCACTTTCCCTGATCTGCCTGATAAGGGGAAGATCACAGAATCTTCATTGCACGAGAATGTGCGCCTGCGGAGCTTGTTATGACCGGGTTTAAGAAAAGATTGATCCCTTTGCTGATTGCAGCGACCACGCTGCTGTCCGCACACACCGACCTGCTTGCCCAGAATACAGCGCCTGCTGATGAAGCCCTGGCGATCATTGTGCCTGGTGGCGGCACATACAGCCGCTCAATTTCCACCGACTCTGCAGCTGCTCAGCAGTTCTTCGATCAGGGCCTGCGCATGGCCTGGAGCTTTTATTTCCCCGAGTCGATCGCCTCCTATCAGGAAGCTTCCAGGCTCGACCCGAGCAGCCCGATGCCCTGGTTCGGTCTGGCCCATGCTGCCGGACCTAATCCTAACAGCCGCTACATGAGTCTGCCGGACGACCCGCGCGGAGCAGGCCTGGATGCGATTCGCAATGCGCTGGCACTGGCCGATAATGGCAGTCAGGTAGAGCGCGAGATGATCAATGCCTTGTTTGTTTTATATAACAAAGATGCGATTCCGGATGACAAAGCCAGAGACACCGCCTTCGTCGATGCGATGCGCGACTTGCATGCCCGCTATCCCAGTGATCCGGATATTGGCACCCTGTTCGCGGAAGCCTATATGAACACCACCCGCTGGGATTACTGGGAAGCTGACGGCTCCGGCAAACCAGGTACTGCCGAGGCGCAGACCGCACTGGAGACAGCGATGCGCGTTGAGCCTTACCACCCAGGAGCAAACCATCTTTATATTCATCTGATGGAAGGATCCGCGCAGCCGGAACTGGCGATGCCAGCCGCACAGAAACTGGAAGGCACAGTACCGATTTCCGGTCACATGGTGCACATGCCAGGCCATATTTATCTACGTGTGGGAGAGTACGAGAAAGCCATCGACGTCAATGAACGCTCGCAGATAGTCGATAAGCAGTTTGCGGAACTCTGGGGTGATACTAACTTCCCTATGATTGGCACCTACGGACTTTCGCATAAATCCCACGCGCCTCATGCGCTGGATTTTGTGCGCTACGCCAATATGCTGCAGGGCAATTATGAAAAAGCCTCCGCAGCGGCTCAGCAGGGAGCCGCCAGTGTCGGTAGCGCCATTGAAGCGGTCAATCGTGGTCAAAAACGGGTCGCTCACTCCTGGATTGTCCACAAGGTATTTGGCAAGTGGGATAAATTCCTCGACGTTGAACCGAGTCATGCCGGCACCCCCTATATTGATGGCATGTGGAGCTATGTCAAAGGCAGTGCTTTAGTCGCGACCGGAGAGTTAACCGCAGCCGATGCCGAACTGGCAAAGCTGCGCCTGAATGCTGTCGATGATACCGCTGACTCAAGCGGTGTTGGCCCCACGCCCGCCTCCCATATCCTGGCGCTGGCGACCAATGCGCTGGAGGGTGAAATCAAGGAAGCACGCGGTGATCTTGAAGGAGCTATAGCAGCCTATGCCAGAGCCGTAGAGTTTCAGGATGCCAGCAACTACACCGAGCCGCCGGACTGGTCTCAGTCCATGCGCCTGTATCTTGGTGCAGCGCTGATTGCTGACGGTCGCCCGGAGGAAGCTGAAGCTGTGTATCGCAAAGATCTGGAGTGGAATCAGCAAAACGGCTGGAGCACGTTTGGTCTGTATCAGGCTCTGCAGGCCCAGGGCCGAACTGCAGAGGCGACCATTATCAACCGTCAGTTCCAGTCCCAATGGCGAAATGCCGATGTGACGCTGACCCGCTCGCGGATGTAAAGTCTTAACTCTGCTTCCAGATGTTATGCGTCTGCGGCTCAACATTGCCACGATGTTGCAGCTGCAGGCCCTTCAAAAAGTTACGCAGCACCTGGTCCTTGCATTCCTTGTAATGCTTGTGGCCAGGCTTGCGAAAAAATGCAGTCAACTCATGCTTGCTTAAGCTGAAGCCCGCTTTCTCAAGTACAGCCAGCACCTCTTCGGATTTAAGATCGAGGGCAATTCTCAGTTTCATAAATATCATATTGTTGTTCAAGGTATCCTCCGGCACCGGCTGAGGGCCTTCTCTGCGGCCGCGTCTGGCATTGATCAGACCGTTCAGGAAAATCGCCGTCTGCCGGTCATCACAAACCTGATAGCCCGGATCGCTCTCCTGTTTAAGCCAGTCACAGACCTGCTCGCGGCTCACCTTGCAATCAGCCTGAGCAAACAGGTCGATCATTTTGTTGTCATCGTAATCAAAAATATAGCGGATACGACGTAATACATCGTTATTGATCATAGCTGCTCTTCTTTAAACACGACACGGAGTTTCTCCGCGCCAAATTCAATAATATCGTCAGCGACAATTTTCTTGCGCTTCTGTGTTTCTACCTGACCGTTCAGCAACACCTGCCCCTCAGCAATTACCGCCTTGGCCTCGGCGCCGCTTTGTACAAGGCCTTCAAATTTCAAAATTTTATAGAGTTCGACTGGTACTTTGTTAACTTCAACATCCCGCATTTTCAGACCGCCTGGTAATATTAGTTGGATCATTCATTAAGCAGACGGATACCGCCTTTTTCGATGTCGATAATGTTCAGTTTGTACAGCCTGCCGATGCTTTTCTTAAATGCTGCCTTGCTCATGCCGAGCACGTCAGCTATCACTTCAGGATCGGTTTTGTCATGCAAAGGTGCATAGCCGGCATGGTTTTGTAAATACTGCTTGATAGTTTGAGCATGTTTATCCAGCGCAGCTCTGCCCGATTGCAGACTCAGGTCGAGTTTGCCATCAGGGCGCACATGTTTGATAAAGCCCTGCACACTCTGGCCGAAACTCAAGCGCTGGAATACTTCCGTGCCGTACAACATGCCCCAGTGACGGTGATTAACGATCGCCTTGAATCCCAGGTCAGTGGTGTTGGCGATGATCAGGTCAACCGCCTGTCCTGCTCTGAAATCATGGGGTCGTTCATCGTCCAGATATTTATCAATTTTAGAGGAGGCAACTATGCGGCCCTGTACCTTGTCCAGACTCAGATACACCAGATAAGAGCGACCTGCTTCCATCGGCCGGTGCTGCTCTGAATAAGGCACCAGCAGATCTTTTTCCAGTCCCCAGTCCAGGAAAGCACCCACATCATTAACGTCTACCACCTCCAGATACGCAAACTCGCCCACCATCGCGCTTGGCATCCGGGTGGTCGCTATCGGTCTATCTTCACTGTCCAGGTAGAGAAAAACCGCGACCTTGTCGTTCAGACCTACGCCAGACGGGATATATTTGCGCGGTAACAACACCTTACCCAACTCTTCTGCATCCAGATAGACGCCGAAGTCTACTGTGTCGATAACGCGCAAAGTGTAGTTTCTGCCGATTTGAACCATGGTGATCTCTGGAGGGGCGGTACGATGAAGAGCCTTGCAATGGCGGGATTATACAGACAAACACCCCGCAGACCTGAGGTATTTGTCTGCCCTGAATTACTTTCTGCTGATGCCGGTGTGGTCATCACTCAGGCAAGGTCCATTACCGCAGACATTAATCACCTCCCCATCACTTCGCATGAACGCTGACTTCTGCGCCCGCGCTGCCGCAGTGCTGCGCGGAGAGGAATGCGGATCATTGCCATAGTTTACATCCGGGCCAGTGTTGTTGGTGGGTGGCAGCGGGTTACCTCTGCCGGTCTGTGGATCAACGTCACCGGAATCCCAGATCATGATCGCATGGCCTTGATGCGGGTAACTGTCGATAAGCGGTATCGCAAAATACGGATTATCATCGGTGGTTTCGCCCAGCCGTACCGTCGGTGCATGAATCGCAGCTCCGATAGTGCGCGCCATGATTTCCGCACTCCAGTGCGTGACCTGGTAATCTCCCAGCGCCACATGCAGTAAAACGGCTTTATCTGTCGGTGTATCAGGCAGATGCCTGCCCGCCAGATGACTCAGATAGCCATTATTTTCTGCTCGGTCCCAGAGCATCTGCATCAGCGCAAACAAGACTGACCGGTCCAGTTCGTTCTGATAGGCCTCATACATAATAAAACCAAAGCGTTCCGCAAACGGACCGTAGCGACGCAGCAACAAACTGTAATTGCTGCCAGGCACACCCAGCACTCCTCGATGAATATTTGGCGCGGTGGCTACCAGCGCTCCACCGAGAATGCCGCCCTGGCTGTTGCCGTCATAGAACACCTCAGATGGATCGTAAATCAGGGTATCTTCGGGGCCGTGGTGGAACGCAGGATGGGACGCAAAACCTTCTGGATGCAGCAGTAGTTCTGCCAGGAACATCGCCGCCAGCACACCCTGCTGACTGCGATCCACCTGCCGTGGGAACTGACTGATATCAGCCAGCACATTGTGCATAATGCCAGCGACAAAATCCTCAGTGGCCATGCCGTACCAGTCGGTGGCGCAGAACAGAATATTATGCTCAGTCTGCATCGCCCGCACATTGCCCGAACGGAACTCGCCGCCAGGTCCCTC